>JAFAUA010000063.1 GCA_019243595.1 Acidimicrobiia bacterium | reverse complement strand
TCGTGCTCGACGACAACTGGCCATCCCGCCGCACGGCCGAGCGCCTCGGTGCGTACGTCTGCGCCAACTACATGGTGTACCGGCGGAACCTCGGCCGCCGTTGAGGACTGTTCTCGCTCTGGCGCTGACTTCGACGCTCCTACTCGGGGCGTGCGGCGGCGCGACTTCGAAGCGCGCGGCTCCTACGACAACGACGTCGACGTCGACATCAGGACAGCCGCCGACGACACACGTCGTGTGGATCTGGATGGAGAATCACAGCTACAGCCAGGTCATCGGTAGCAGCGCCGCGCCGTACGAGACCGCGTTGGCTCGCCAGTTCGGCACCGCGACCCACTACTCGTCGGTCGGCAGCCCGTCGCTGCCGAACTACATCGGCGCCACGTCGGGGTCGACCCATGGCATCGGGGACGACGCCGGTCCGCAGACCCACGCTCTTACGTCCGACAACATCTTCCGTCAGGTGCGCGCCGCGGGCGGAACCGAGCGGAGCTTCACCGAATCGATGCCGATCAACTGCGCCCTCAGCTCGGTCGACACCTACGCGGTCAAGCACAATCCGGCGGCGTACTACACGGGGGGCAACGACCGTGCCGCCTGCCGAGTCGACGACGTGCCGTTCTCATCAACCCTGCCGCGCGGACGGCTGCCGACGTTCTCGTTCGTGACGCCGAACCTCTGCCACGACACCCACGACTGCTCGGTGGCGGTAGGCGACGCCTGGCTCCGGTCGTTCCTACCGCCGCTCCTCGCCAGCGCCGAGTACCGAGCCGGGAAGACGGTGATCTTCCTGATCTGGGACGAATACTCGCCGATGCCCAACGTCGTCATCAGCCCGACGACACCGCCAGGAACGGTTTCGACCCAGCCGTTCAGTCACTACGCACTGCTGCGAACGACCGAGGAGCTCCTCGGCCTGCCGCTGCTGGGCAAGGCCGCTTCGGCCCCGAGCATGCGACCGGCATTCCGTCTCTAGGCAGGTATCGCTGACTTCCGGCGAGAACTACGCCAGGGATGGCTTGGTTCCGTCGTCAGCCGACTCCCGAGGCGTGGCTCCTCCTTGTGGTGGGGCTGTGCATCCTCGCCGCGGTCGTCGGCGACATCGTCTGGATGGGCAGCCGGCCGGCGCGTGCCGAGAGCGCGGTCGCCAGTGCCTCGGACCAAGATCCCTCGTTGACTGGCGAACTGCGCCTGCGGCACCAAGACCTCTTTCTCTCCCATTCGCCCATCGGCGGACCGTGCAAGGGCTTGGGACCGCAGAGCGATCTGCTCGGCGGCACGCCGGTTGTTCTCAAGGATGAGGACGGCGCCGTGCTCGCGACCGGGGCGCTCGACGTCGGCAAGGTCGTAGACGGCTCGACGTGCGCGTTCAGCTTCGTCGTGCCCTCGGTGCCGAAGAACGTGATGTACCGCGTGGACGTGGGGGACCGCAGCCTCGGCGCCTTCTCCTACGACGAGCTCGCCGGCGAGGACTGGCGGGTCACCCTGCCTGTCGGCTAGTTCCCGAGATCGGCGAGGGCGGCTTCCACGGCGCGGTGGAACGTCGGGTAGGCGTAGATCATGTGGCGCAGGTCGTCGCAGGGGACCTCGGCCTCGATTGCCAACGTCAGCATCGACAGCACCTCGCCGCCCACGGGGCCGACAGACGTGGCGCCGACGAGCACTCCGCGGGCGCGATCCTCGACGAGCTTGATGAACCCCTGGTTTCCGACCTTGTGAATCCATCCCCGCGCTGACTCGGAAACCTTCGAGATGCCGGTCCGTACGTCGACGCCGCTCTCGCGCGCCTGTCGCTCGGTAAGACCGACGGCGCCCACCTCGGGGTCAGTGAACGTCACCCGCGGCTTGGCTCTATCGCTCGTTCCCGGCGTCGGACGGCCCAGGATGTCGGCAATGACGATGCGCGCGTGGTGCACGGCCATATGCGTGAACCCTCCGCCGGCGACGTCGCCGATGGCCCACACGCCAGGCGCGCCCTGCACGCGCAGATGGTCGTCGACCGGGATCCATCGCTCCTTCTCGTCGACCCCGATGGTGGACGTGCCGACGGCGGCGAGGTCGGCCCGGCGCCCAGTGGCGACGAGCACTCGCTCGGCCGCCACCGTCGAGCCCTTGTCGGTCGTCACCGTGACGCCGTCGGCGCCGGAGGCACAGGCCACCGCGGCCTGCTCGGCCCGCACGTCGACACCATCCTCGGCGAAGACGTCGTGCAGCAGGTTGCACGCCTCGGTCTCCTCGCTCGGCAGGATGTGGGCCTGGCCCTCGAGGAGCGTCACGCGAGCGCCGAAGCGGGCGAACATCTGCGCGAACTCGCAGCCCACGGCGCCACCGCCGACGATCACCAGCGATGCGGGTACCGAGGTGGCCTGCACGGCGCCCCGGTTCGTCCAGTAGTCGACGCCATCGAGGCCCTTGATATCGGGGATCCGCGGGCGCGTGCCGGTGGCGACGACGATCGCCTTCGACACCTCGATGTGCTCGTCGCCGACGATCACGCCGCGAGGTCCGTCGAGGCGCCCATCACCTCTGACGAAGCGCCCGCCTGCGGACTTGAAGCGTTCGACGGCGACGGTGTCGTCCCAGTTGTCGGTCGCCTCCTCGCGGATGCGGCGCGCCACCGGGTCCCAGTTGCGCTCGATCGTCGAGCGCCCGGCCAGCACGTTGATGCGCTCGCCCTCGGCGAGGGCGTCGGTGGCCCGCACCATCATCTTGGTGGGCACGCACGCCCAGTACGGGCACTCACCGCCGAGCAGTTCCTTCTCGACACCGACGACGTCGAGGCCGGCCTTGGCCAGCTCTGTCGCCACGTGTTCGCCGCCGGGCCCCATGCCGAGGACGACGACGTCGGCGTTCACCGCCGCCCGCTCACGACTTCGACGCCTTGGCCTTCGCCTTTGCTTCTGCCTTGGCCGCCTTCTTGTACTCCCGCACCTTGGCGAGGGTGTCGGGTCCGTCGACGTCGGCGACCGAGTAGCAACCGTGCTTCGCGTAGAAGCCGGCCGCCTCTTCCCAGCCCCGAGGCTGCACGCCCATCCGCTTGGCCAGGAGCGCCACGAAGATCTTGGCCTTCTGGTCGCCGAAGCCAGGGAGCTCCTTCAGGTTGGCGAGCAACTCGCCGCCGTCCTTCGCCGTCTCCCATACTCGCTCGGCGCGCCCGTCGTAGTGCTCGACCAAGGCCTGCGTCATCTCTTGCGTCCGCCCCGCCATCGACCCGGGGAAGCGGTGCAGTGCCGGCCGCTCGGCGAAGACCTCCCGAAGCTTGTCGGGGTCCATCGCTGCGATCTCGGCGGCGTCCAGCCGCCCGCCGAGCCGTTCCTTGAGGTCGTACGGCGAATGGAACGCCTTCTCCATCGTGACCTGCTGGTCGAGCAGCATCCCGATGAGCAGGGCCAGCGGGTCGTCTTCGAGGAGGCGGTCAGCCGCCTCGTCACCGGTAAGAGGGAGCTTCATCGCGGATGAAGCGTAGGGGACATCGGCTAGGCGCCGAACATCTCCATCTCATAGACCATGGCCGCCAGCTCGTTCCCCTCCGTATCGAGAAATTGGGTGAGCGTGCCGACGGTTGGGATCTCGATCTGCTCGTAGGTGATGGTTCCTCCGTTGGCGACGACGCGCTTGCGTATGTCGTCGAGATCGTCGACGGCGACCGTGCACGTGAAGCCGCGGGTGCCGCCGCCCGCCAGCGGCTCGTCTCGCTCGTGAAGCGCGCCGAGGATTCCGGGCTGGTCGTCGGTGCCGGTCAGCACGTTGTAGAAGCCGGGAGGGCCCCCGGCCTCGAAGCGCCACCCGAACACTGCCTCGTAGAACCTTCGGGCCCGCTCCACGTCGTCGGCATGGATGGCGAAATGCACGACGTTGTGTGACATGCCCGGACCATACGCCGGCGCTCAAGCGTTGACGCCTGCCAGGTCGCCGGTAAGGGACAATGGTCGACGTGGGTAGTCCGGTGACGGCTGACTCGCTCGCCGGCGCGGATGGGGCTGTACCAAATGTCCGATCAGGCGATGCGGGGGTCGGGCGCCTCGGTGTCGAGCTCGTAGCGGGCGATGGCATCGGCGACCGCTTCCTGCTTGCCCTCGCCGGACTGGGCGAGCGCCTGGAGCACGGCGACGACGACGTTCGGCGCGTCCGTCTCGAAGTGCCGGCGCAGCGCGGCGCGGGTGTCGGAGCGGCCGTAACCGTCGGTGCCGAGGGGGATGAACGTGCCCGGCACCCAACGGGCGATCTGGTCGGGAACCGCCTTCATGAAGTCGGTGACGGCGACGAAGGGCCCCTCGGCGTCGGCGAGCGTCTCTGTGACGTACGGCGTCCGCGGCTGCTCGGTCGGATGCAGCCGGTTCCACCGCTCGGCGGACAGGGCGTCCTCGCGCAGCCCCTTGTAGGAGGTGACGCTCCACAGCTCGGCGCCGACGTCGTGATGCTCGGCCAGGAGCTGCTGCGCCTCGCGCGCCGCGCCCTGGGCCGAGCCGCTGAACAGGATCGTGGCCCGCTGCCGGCAACCTTCGGGTGCGTCGGCGAACTTGTAGGTGCCGCGCACGATGCCTTCGGCCGCACCCTCCGGCATCTCGGGCTGCTTGTAAGGCTCGTTGTAGAGGGTCAGGTAATAAAAGACGTCCTCGGGCTCCTCGCCGTACATGCGCCGGAGGCCGTCCTTGACAATCTCGGCGACCTCGTAGGCGAAAGCGGGGTCGTAGGCCTGCACGTTCGGCACCGTCGACGCCAGCACCTGGCTGTGGCCGTCGGCGTGCTGCAGGCCTTCGCCGGTGAGCGTCGTGCGGCCCGCAGTCGCGCCGAGCAGGAAACCTCGTCCGCGGATGTCGCCGAAGGCCCAGATGAGGTCGCCGACCCGCTGGAAGCCGAACATCGAATAGAAGATGAAGAACGGCACCATCGCCGTGCCGTGGGTGGCGTATGCCGTCCCCGCGGCGGTGAACTCGGCCATCGACCCGGCCTCGGTGATGCCTTCCTCGAGAATCTGGCCCTGCTGTGACTCCTTGTACGACAGCAGAAGGCCGGCGTCGACCGGCTCGTAGAGCTGGCCGAACGGCGCGTAGATGCCGACGTCCTTGAACAGCGAGTCCATGCCGAACGTGCGGGCTTCGTCGGGGATGATCGGCACGACGCGCGCGCCGAGGTTCTTGTCCTTCAGCAGATTCCGCAGCACGCGGACGAACGCCATCGTCGTGGCCACGTCCTGCTTGCCCGATCCCTTGCGGAACTCGTCGAAGCCGCTGTCGTCAGGAAGCTCGAGCTTCTTGGTGCGCACGACGCGGCGGGGGAGCGAGCCGTCGAGGGCGCGGCGCCGCTCCATCATGTACTGGTACTCCTCGGAGTCCTCCGGCGGCCGGTAGTAGGGAGGCATGTCGGCGTCGAGGGCCTCGTCGGGGACCTGGTCCTGCATGTACAGGCGGTCTCGGAAGATGCGCAGCTCTTCCTTGTTCATCTTCTTGAGCTGGTGGGTGGCGTTGCGGGCCTCGAAGTCAGGGCCGAGCGTCCAGCCCTTGACCGTCTTGGCCAGGATCACCGTGGGCGCACCCGTGTGCTCGACGGCGGCCTTGTAGGCGGCGTAGAGCTTGCGGTAGTCGTGCCCGCCGCGCGGGAGGTTGCGCAGGTCGTCGTCGGACAGATGCTCGACCATCTTGCGCAGCCGCGGGTCGGGGCCGAAGAAGTGCTCCCGGATGTAG
>JAFAUA010000011.1 GCA_019243595.1 Acidimicrobiia bacterium | reverse complement strand
GCGGCCGGCGGGTAGATCAAGGGCACGACCGAGGTGGACACGATGTTCTTGCCGGACTCAAGAACCCGGACCATGTCGTCGACCGCTTCCGTCGGTCGCAGGTCGCCGGTCGCCATATAGGACACGGCGTCGGCTTCCAACGCCAGGATCTCGTCGACGTTGTTCGTGGCCTGCACGCCGACGGGCTCAAGGCCGGCGAGCTCGCCCGCGTCCTTGCCCGCCTTCTGAGGGCTGTGGACCAGCAACCCGACGAGCTCGAGCTCGGGGTGCTCGACGATCCCTCGCAGGGCGTGGAGGCCGACGTTGCCCGTCGCCCATTGGATGACTTTGTACGGCATCGGTTCTCCTTATGTATCGAGCAGGCCGACGGCGACGCCGTCGTGCCGGGGGTCGGAGCCGCCCTCGAGCCACCCGTCGTCGTGGATGCGGATGACCTGGCCGACGCCGAACCAGTCCTCGGCGATCGTGACGGGGTCCCACCCCCGGGCGGCGAGAGCGTCGAGATCGAGTCCCGGTTCGAGGGCGAGGATGTCGCCGCCCAGCCAAAAGGCGCGGGGCTGGTCGAGTGCCTCCTGGACGTCCATGGCGTGGTCGAACAGATGGGTCAGGACCTGGACCTGGCCTTGAGGCTGCATGGGTCCGCCGACGACTGCAAACACGACCTCGGCGCGCTCGTCCTTCCGTACGAGCCCGGGGATGATCGTGTGGAACGGGCGCTTGCCGCCCGCCGCCGCGTTGGGGTGATCGACATCGAGCGAAAAGCCAAGCCCGCGGTTCTGCAGGAAGGTGCCGCCGGCCCAGATGCCCGAACCGAACGCCATGAACACTGACGAGATCAGGCTGACGCACACGCCGTCGGCGACGACCGCGGTGTACACGGTGTCGCGCGCCTCCCAGAACGGCGTCACCGGCGAGCAGCGTGGGTCAGCCACCTGCGCGTACGCCGTCTCCATTCCGCGCCGCACGGCCTGCATCGTTCGGTCGACGGTCTCGGGATCGCCCGCCGGGCCGAGGGGCTTCTCGTCGAGCTCGTTGAGGGCGACGAGCACCGCCGCGCCCTGACCGTTCGGGGGCAGCTCGACGATCTCGTGGCCTCGATAGTTCGTCGAGATCGGGTCAACCCACTCGCCGCGGTGGCCGGTGAGGTCGTCGACGGTCATGTGTCCGACGGCGCCAACGACACCCTTGCCGAACGCGCCTTCATAGTGGGCGTCCCGTCCTCCGGCGGCGACGGCCGCGAGCGTGTCGGCCAGGTCCGGGTTGGTGATGCGGTCGCCGGCGGACGGCTCCTCGGGCAGCGGCGGGGAACCGGACCACCGCTTGCTCTCCGCGCGCCATGTCCGCGACGCGGCCGCGCCGAGCGGGAAGCCGTCGCGGGCCAGACGCATCGCGGGCTCGAGCACCCGCGCCAGACCGAGGCGTCCGTAGCGCTCGCTGAGCTGCGCCCAGCCGTCGACGACGCCCGGCACGGTGACCGTGTGGGGGCTGCGGTCGTGCCAGTCGTCCGTGGAGATCGCGGCGGGTGCCGCGCCCGAGCCGTTGAACCCGGTGACCTCCCGGCCGTCGTCGACGATGCAGAAGATGTCGCCGCCGACGCCGGTCGACATCGGCTGCACTACGCCGAGCACTGCATCGGAGGCCAGGGCCGCGTCCATCGCCGAGCCACCTTCGCTCAACGCCCAGAGGCCCGCCTCGACCGCCAGCGGGTTGGAGGTGGCGACCATTGCCCCTCTCCCCCACGACGGCGACCCCATAAGCAGCGACCGTACTGGCAGTAGGTTGCGCGGTGCTCATGGAAATCGTTGCTGCCCTGTTCATCGAGAACATCAACGTGCGCCAGCTCTACGACGGCGGACCGACCCGGATCGACCTGTCGGGCATCCAGTTCTCGCTCCCTGCGCCGCAGCCGGTTCCGGTGACGATCACACCCCACCTCGTGGTGCTCGTCCGGTGCCCCGCCGATCACAGCGGCCAGGGCACGCTCGAGACATCGTTCCGCGACGGCAGCGGGAAGGAAGTCGCCCGCAATGCCCAACCGCTGCAGGTCGAGCCCGGCAAGTTCCGCTACTCGCTGGTGCGGGGCGAGCTGACCTACGAGGACTACACCACGATCGAGGCCCACTGCCGCATCGACGCCGGCCACACCACAGTCGTGCCCCTCACACTCCTCCCGCCCGTCGAGGGGTAGGGAAACCTCGTGGGGTTCGCTGCCGCGCTGTCCGAGCACCCGGTACCGACACAGGCCACCGGGGAGGTGATCGGCCAGATCCTCGACGCCCTCGGTCCCGGTGCCGATCCGCCCGACCTGGCCCTGCTGTTCATCACCGCCGCCCACGTGGGCGCCGTCGAGGACATCGCCGCTGCCGCACGGGCGACGCTGAACCCCCGCACCCTGCTCGGCTGCACGGCGGAGTCGGTGGTCGCCGGCCCACGCGAGGTCGAACAGCGGCCCGCTGTCGCCCTCTGGGCCGCGCACACGGCACCGGTCACGCCCTTCCACGCACGACTGGTCCCGACGGCCGACGGCAACGCCCTGACCGGCTGGCCGGAGATCGACGACGACGCGTCGGCGATTCTCGCGCTGGCCGATCCCTTCACCTTTCCCGCCGACGACGTGCTGCGCCACGAGACCGAGGCCCACCCGGGGGTCCCGGTCATCGGTGGGCTGGCGTCTGCCGCCGTCGCCCCGGGCGGCAACCGGCTGGTTGTCGACGGGCAGATCGTCGCCGACGGCGCGGTCGGCGCCGTGCTCGGGCCGGGCGTCGACGTGGCCGCCGTCGTGTCCCAGGGCTGTCGCCCGGTGGGCGACCCGTTCGTCATCACCAGGGCCGAGGGCAACGTCGTGTACGAGCTCGCGGGCAAGCCCGCCCTCGAACGCCTCCAGGACGTGGCCCGCGGTCTCGACGAGGCGGACCGCCAGCTCCTCGCCAGCGGCGTGCACTTCGGCCGGGTCATCGATGAGTCACGCGTGACGTTCGGGGCCGGCGACTTCCTGATCCGGAACGTCATCGGTGGTGACCCGAGCAACGGCGCGCTCGCGGTGGGCGACGTCGTCGAGGTGGGCTCGACCGCCCAGTTCCAGGTCCGCGACGCGGCGTCGGCCGACGCCGAGCTCCAACGGCTCCTCGAGGGCCGCGCCGCCGAGGGCGCCCTGCTCTTCACCTGCAACGGACGCGGGTCGCGGTTGTTCGGACGGCCCGACCACGACGCCGAGATCGTCGCCGAGCATGTCGCTCGCGGCGCCGTCGCGGGCATGTTCTGTGCGGGCGAACTGGGCCCAGTGGGTAGGAAGAACTTCCTACATGGCTTCACAGCCTCCGTGGTCCTTTTTGGAAATTCCCCGACGTAGGGTGGCCCGCGGGCAACAGACAGGAGGCGCACGTTGACCGAGGCGGACCTCGAGCAGCTGGGCATCAACGTCATTCGGGGACTGGCCATGGACGCTCCCCAACGCGCCAACTCCGGACATCCGGGGACGGCGATGGCGCTGGCGCCGCTGGCCCACGTCCTCTGGACGCGCGTCATGAAGTACGACCCGTCGCAGCCGATGTGGCCCAACCGCGACCGCTTCGTGCTGTCGGCGGGACACGCCTGCATCCTGCAGTACGCCATGCTCTACCTCACCGGCTACGGGCTCACCCTCGAGGACCTCAAGGAGTTCCGTCAGTGGGACAGTCGCACCCCGGGCCACCCCGAGGTGCACCACACGCCGGGCATCGAGATCACCACCGGTCCCCTCGGACAGGGCTTCGGCAACGCCGTGGGCTTCGGCATCGCCGAGCGCTCGCTGCGCGCCCGCTTCGGGCCTGAGATCAGCGACCACTACACGTTCGTCATCTGCAGCGACGGCGACCTCGAGGAGGGCATCAGCCACGAGGCGGCGTCGCTCGCCGGCCACCTCGGCCTCGGCCGTCTCATCTACATCTACGACGACAACCACATCACCATCGACGGGCCGACCGAGCTCGCCTACAACGACAACGTCCCCAAGCGGTTCCAGGCCTACAACTGGCACGTCCAGGATCTGGGCGAGGCCGCCAACGACACCGACAAGCTGTACCGGGCGATCCGTCGGGCCATGCGCGTCGAGGACAAGCCGTCGATGATCGTCCTGCGCAGCCACATCGGCTTCCCGTCGCCGAAGTTCACCGACACGGCCGAGGCGCACGGCAGCCCCCTCGGTGAGGACGAGGTCCGAGCCACCAAGGAGGTTCTCGGTCTGCCGCCCGAGCAGACCTTCTGGGTGCCCGACGAGGTGCTCGAGATGTACCGCAAGGCCGTCCCGCGCGGGCAGCGTCTGCGTCGCAAGTGGCAGAAGGCGTTCGACGCATGGGAGGGCGACCGGTCCGAGCTCGAGGCCTGCCTCGACGGACGCGGCCTCGACGGCTGGGAGGCCAAGCTCCCGACGTGGCAGGCGGGCGACAAGCTGGCGACCCGCAAGGCCAACAAGGCGTGCATCAACGCCATCCGCGACGTCGTGCCCGGCCTCATCGGCGGCGGCGCCGACCTCACGGGAAACACCGGTACCGACATCGAGGACAGCGGCGTCCAGAACGCGGAGAACCCGGGCGGCCGCCTGATCTACTACGGCATCCGCGAGCACGCCATGGCCGCCGCCATGAACGGCATCGCCCTGCACGGCGGCGGGATCCCCTTCGGCGGCACGTTCTTCAACTTCAGCGACTACATGCGGCCGGCCGTGCGCCTTGCCGCCATCTGCGACGCTCACGTCGTATTCGTGTGGACCCACGACTCGGTCGGCCTCGGTGAGGACGGCCCCACCCACCAGCCGATCGAGCAGCTGGCGGAGATGCGGGCTACGCCCAAATTCCGCGTGATCCGTCCGGCCGACGCCAACGAGGTGGCGGCCGCGTGGCGCATCGCCGTCGACCGTGACGGCCCGACCGGCCTGGTGCTGACACGCCAGAACCTGCCGGTCCTCGAAGGGACCGCCAACGGCGGCCTGGCCCACGGTGCCTACGTGCTGTCGGACTCGGAGGAAGCGGCCCGGTTGATCCTCATCGGCACGGGCAGCGAGGTGTCGGTGTGCGTCGACGCCGCCAAGCTGCTCGCCGACGACGGGATCCCCACGCGTGTGGTGTCGATGCCGTCGTGGGAGCTGTTCGAGGAGCAGGACGAGGCGTACCGCGAGTCGGTGCTGCCGGGCGACGTGCCCACGCTGGCCGTCGAAGCTGCCTCGCCGTTCGGCTGGGAGCGCTGGGCTGACGACACCGTGACGATCGACCGCTTCGGCGCCTCGGCCCCCGGAACGACCGTGCTGGCCGAGCTGGGCTTCACCGGCGAGAACGTCGCCGTGCACGCCCGCGCCCTGCTGGCCCGCAAGGAAGGAGCGAGGTCCTGATGACCAAGCTGCAGCAACTGTTCTCCGAGCAGGGCCAGAGCCCGTGGCTCGACAACCTCAAGCGCGGCTACATCACCAGCGGCGAGCTGGAGCAGCGCGTCAAAGACGGCATCAGGGGCATCACCTCTAACCCCACGATCTTCGCCAAGGCCATCGAGGGGGCTGCCGACTACGACGACCAGTTCAAGTCGCTCGTCGAGCAGAAGAAGAGCGTCGACGACGCCTACTGGGACATGGTGATCGACGACATCCGTCACGCGCTGCAGGTGCTCCGACCGGTTCACGACGCGAGTGGCGGCGAGGACGGGTTCGTCTCCATCGAGGTGGCGCCCAATCTGGCCCGCGACACCGACGGGACGATCGCATCGGCCCGCGATCTGCACGAGCGCATCAACGAGCCGAACCTCTACGTGAAGATTCCGGCCACCGCCGAGGGCGTTCCCGCCATCCGCCAGATGGTGAGTGAGGGCCGGAACATCAACATCACCCTGATCTTCTCGCTGACCCGCTACGACGAGGTCATCGAGGCGTACCTGTCGGGCCTCGAGGCCTACGACGGCGACCTGTCAAAGGTGCGGAGCGTCGCCTCGTTCTTCGTGAGCCGGGTCGACACCGAGGTCGACCGCCGCCTGGAGGCCATCGGCACCGACGAAGCCTTGAGCCTGCGGGGCCAAGCCGCGGTGGCCCAGGCGAAGCTCGCTTACCAACTCTTCCGCCAGCGGTTCGAAGGCGGGCGATGGGAAGAGCTCAAGGCGCGGGGTGCCAATCTGCAGCGCCCGCTGTGGGCCTCCACGTCCACCAAGAACCCCGACTACTCCGACCTGCTCTATGTCGACACGCTGATCGGCCCCGACACCGTGAACACCATGCCGGAGGCGACGATCGAGGCGTTCGAGGACCACGGCTCGATCGCCCGCACCGTCGACGACGGCATCCACGTCGCCGAGGGTGTCTTCGAGAGCCTCGAGCGGGTCGGTGTCGACATAGAAGACGTCGCCCGGGTCCTCGAGGAAGAAGGCGTGGCGTCGTTCTCCAAGTCGTTCGACGAGCTCATCAGCGCCCTCGAGCGCAAGGGCGCAGAGTTGGCAGCTTCTTGAGTCAGCTTCTCGACAGACTGCTCGCCCGCGACGCCGGCCTCTGGCCGGAAGGCAACGTGTCGGGCAACCGGCTGGGATGGCTCGACGTTCCCCGGCGCATGATCGACGAAGCGATCGACCTGCGTTCGTGGGCCGAGAGCATCGACGCCAGCAAGATCTTCCTGTTGGGCATGGGCGGGTCGTCGCTGGGCAGCGAGGTCCTACGGTCGTGTTTCGGCGACAGTCGGTTGGTGGTCCTCGACACGACCGACCCGGCCACGATCAACAGCGTCGACATCAACAACCCCTTCTTCCTCGTCTCATCGAAGTCGGGGACGACCCTCGAGGTCGACTGCCTGTTCTCCTATTTCTGGGCCCGCTGGCCTGAGCCCAAGCGCTACGCGGCCATCACCGACCCGGGGACGCCGCTCGCCACCCTCGCCGAGGAGCGCGGCTTTCATCGCGTGTTCTCGAACCCGCCCGACATCGGCGGTCGCTACTCGGTGCTCTCGTACTTCGGGATGGTGCCCGCGGCGCTGATGGGCATCGACGTCGCCCGCCTCTGCGAGGCCGCCCTTTCCGCCGACAAGGAGGCCGGCGTCGCCCTCGGCGTCGCAATGGGCGACGCCGCCAAGCAGGGCCGCGACAAGCTCACAGTCGTGGTCCCTGAGCACTTCAGTTCGCTCAGGCTGTGGGGCGAGCAGTTGGTCGCCGAGTCCACGGGTAAGCAGGGCACCGGCTGCGTTCCGGTGCCGACCACCGAAGCCGAGACCGGCGACGACCGCCACCTCGTACTCCTCGAGATGGACGACAACTACCAGCTCGGACGCGAGTTCATGGTGTGGGAGGTGGCCACGGCCATCGCCGGCCACATCCTCGGCATCGACCCCTTCGACGAGCCGAACGTGGCCGAGTCCAAGGAGAACACCAAGCGGGTGCTGTCGAGCCTCCCCTTGCCCGCCGTCGACTCGGCCGACCCGTCCTCGGTCACCGCGTGGCTCAAGGAAACGACGAGGCCCGGCGACTACGTGTCTCTCCAGGCCTACCTACCCTTCGGCCAGGACGAGGCCCTCGAGGGCCTGCGGCGGGCGGTGCGCGACGGGCTCGGCGGCATGGCCGTCACTGCCGGGTACGGCCCCCGCTTCCTGCACTCCACCGGTCAGCTGCACAAGGGCGGCCCCAACGAGGTCGTCGCCGTGCAGATCGCGCCGCGAGCACCCACCGCCCATGTCGAGATCCCCGGGAAGCCTTACGACTTCGGCACCCTGATCGACGCCCAAGCCATCGGCGACCTCCAGAGCTTGCAGTCCCACGGCCGGCGCGCCCTGCGCGTCGAGGTCAACGACCTGAAGGAAGTCTCATGAGAAGGGCAGCTTCGTGAAGATCGGGATGATCGGCCTCGGCCGCATGGGCGCCAACATGACCCTCCGCCTGATGGAGCACGGGCACGAGGTCGTGACCTACGACCGCGACGAGGAAAACGTCAAGGCCTCCGAGTCCGAGGGCGCCATCGGCGCCCGTTCGCTCGAGGAACTGGTGCAGAAGCTCGAGCCGCCCCGAACGGCGTGGGTGATGCTCCCGTCGGGCGATCCCACCGAGTCGACGATCATGCAGCTCGGCGGCCTGCTCGAGAAGGGCGACGTCATCGTCGACGGCGGCAACTCCAACTACAAGCTCGCCATGCGCGACGCGGAGGCGCTCGCCGACAAGGGCATCTACTTCGTCGACGCCGGGGTTTCCGGCGGCGTGTGGGGCCTGAAGGAGGGCTACTGCCTCATGGTGGGCGGCGAGCCCAACGCCGTGAAGCAGGTCGAGCCGATCTTTCTCGCTCTCGCACCCGAGGGCGGATACGCCCACGTCGGGCCGGTCGGCGCCGGCCACTTCGTCAAGATGGTGCACAACGGCATCGAGTACGGCCTGCTCCAGGCGTATGCCGAGGGATTCGCCCTGATGCACAAGGCTGACGAGTTCAACCTCGACCTGCACGAGATCGCGTCGATCTGGCGGTACGGCTCGGTCGTGCGCTCGTGGCTCCTCGACCTCACCGAGCTGGCGCTCAAGAACGACGACGAGTTCAGCAAGATCCGCGGCTACGTCGAGGATTCCGGCGAAGGGCGCTGGACGATCGAGGAGGCCATCAACCGCGGCGTGTCGGCGCCTGTGATGGCGATCTCGCTGTTCGAACGTTTCCAGTCCCGCGAGTCGGACTCGTTCGCGGCCAAGATCATCGCCGCCCTCCGCAACCAGTTCGGCGGCCACAAGTTCTTCGAAGAGGCGGCCGCCGCCGAGGTGAACAAGGAAGACGACGCCAAGCAGAGCGCGGGCGAGCCGGCGGCGTCGAGCTGATGTCCTTCAGCCAGACGGCGGCCTCCGCCGACAACAACCCCCTGGCGGATCCCGAAGACCGGCCGGCGCCGCCTGCGGTCTTCGTGATCTTCGGGGCGTCGGGCGACCTCACCAGCCGCAAGCTCATGCCCGCCATCGAGCGGCTGGCGGTGCGCCGCCTGCTGCCGCCCGGATTCGCGGTCGTGGGCGTCGCCCGCACCGAGATGAACGACGACGACTTCCGGGAGCGGATGCGGGAGCTGGTCGAGAAGGGCGGAGGCGGCGGACCCGAGGCCCGCCACGTCTGGGACTCGTTCGTCGGGGCCTTCCGCTACGTCGCTGGCGACTACGACGACGCGGCCACCTTCGATCGCCTCAAGGAGGTCCTCGAAGAGCTCGACCGCGAGCGAGGTACCGCCGAGAACCGTCTCTTCTACCTGGCCACGCCGCCGTCGACGTTCCCCACGGTGATCAACGGACTCAAGGACCGCGGGCTCAGCCGCTCGTCGTCACCGGACGCGTTCTCGCGCGTCGTGATCGAAAAGCCCTTCGGGCACGACTTGGAAAGCGCCCTCGAACTCGACCGCGTCGTGCATGAAGCGTTCGACGAGGACCAGGTGTACCGGATCGATCACTACCTCGGGAAGGAGACCGTCCAGAACGTCCTCGCCCTGCGGTTCGCCAA
>JAFAUA010000547.1 GCA_019243595.1 Acidimicrobiia bacterium | reverse complement strand
GCGGGAACGACCGAAGGCGGCGCGTCGGTGACCAGTGACCCGACCGCACTTCTCACCGATCCCTCGGGATCAGCGTTCGGCGCGCTCGCTGGGTTCGGCGGCGTGTGGGGGTTCACCACCACGCCGTAGTCAGTGGAGGTCGACCCTCCCGATGTGCCCCGAGCCCTCGGTGAACCAGACATTGCCGTCGTGTCCGGCCGTGATTCCCTGGGGCTGGCCCTGGTCCGTCGGCACCGGGATTTCAGTGACCTGACCAGCAGGCGTCATGCGCCCGATGCTGTTCTTGTTGGCGTCTGTGAACCACAGGTTCCCGTCCGGCCCGGTCGTGATCGTTGATGGAACGCCGCCACCTGCGGGGAATTCGGTGACCGTCCCGGACGGCGTGATGCGGCCGACCTTGCCGCCGTTGCCGCCGTCGGCAAACCAGACGTTGCCGTCGGGCCCGGTCGTGATCCCGAACGGCACGCTGCCCGGCACCGTGATCGGTGCGAGGAGCGTTCCCGACGGCGTGATGCGGTCGATCTTGGCGCCCTCGGTCTCGGTGAACCAGATGTTGCCGTCGGGCCCGGCCGTGAGGAAGGCCGGCTGAGCCGCGTTCGGCACGACGTACTCGGTGATGCCGCCGGTGGGTGTGATGCGAGCGATCTTGCCGGAGCCTTCGGTGAACCACATGTTGCCATCGGGCCCCCGCGTGATGTGCTGCAGGGCGGGAGTCGGCGTGGGGACCGAGAACTCTGAGACCGCCCCTGACGGCGTCATGCGCGCGACCTTCCCGTTGCTGGCGTTGTCGAAGGTGAAGAACCAGACGTTTCCGTCGGGGCCTGCGGCCATCCCATTGCAGCAGCTGTTGGCCGGCGCCTGCTGTGGGAACTCGGTAACGGTGCCAGAGGCGGTGATCCGCCCCACCTTGCCGTTGAAGTACTCGGCGAACCAGAGGTTCCCGTCCGCCCCGGCTGCGATGTCGCCGGGGTAGCTCGTCGGGTCAGGGAGCGTGAACATTGTGATGTGCGGCCCCTTCGGAGCCGGCGCCGTGGTCGTCGTCGGCCTCCGCGCCGTCGTCGGCGGCGTGGACCGCGTCGTCGGTGTGTGCGCGTGCACCGGTGCCGTCGTCGGCGTGGTGTCGATCGGCGCGACGGTGCCGAGCGGCGCCACGTTGCCGGACTCGGTCGTCGGCGTGTTGCCGCTCGACGCCACGCGCTGCTGCTTGGTGCCGTGATCGGAGGAGATCACGACGAGGGCGACTAGGACCGCCGCGGCGGCGGCAAGTGATCCCCAGACGATCATGGAGCGCGGCATCCGCCGACGTCCCAGGCCGCGCTCGATCCGCGCTTTCACCATCGGTGAAGCGTCTTCATGGTCAACGAGCCGCTCGAGCTCCGTCGACATCCGTTCCTCGAACTCGTTCTCAATCACAGCTGCTCCTCCAGCAGCGTGCGCAGGAGGTCACGCCCGCGCGACAGATGGGACTTGGCGGTCCCGACGGACGTCCCCATGGCGCTCGCCACTTCTTCGACGGGCAGCCCCTCGTAGTAACGGAGGACGAACGCAGTCCGCTGCTTGACCGGCAGCCTCTGCAGGGCGTCCCACACCAGCTGACGCCGGACGACGTGGTCCTCGGGCGACGTGACGGTGACCGCCTCGGCCTCGAGCGGCGGCTCGCTGCGGCGCTGCAGGCCGCGCCTGGTGAACATGCGCTTCACCTCGTTGACGACCGCACGGCGCAGGTATGGGCCGAAGTCGTCGACGTGGCCGCCGCGCCATCGGGGATACACCCTGATGAAGGCCTCGCTCAACGCGTCCTCGGCCAGCGGCCGCTCGCCGCCGCACAGGAGCAGGGCCAAGCGGAACGCCCGCTGGCGATGGGCGTCGTAGAGCTCATCGAAGGTCGGGGCGCCGACGTCTGTCTGTCCGCCCTCCCGCCCCTCCCAAGCCAGGGTCAAAACCGCCTCCACATCTGCTCTGACCCGCCGATGCGGCAAAAGGTTGAGCGCGATCGCGGATTAAAGCAATCGCCGTGATGCCGCCGGTGGCGGCCGATCAGCGCAGGTCGACGCGTCCGACCTTGCCGGCGCTCAGCTCCGTGAACCAGACATTGCCGTCGGGTCCGGTGGTGATGCTGGCGTTCTGACCGGCGGTCGGTACGGGGTACTCCGCGATGACACCCGCCGGCGTGATGCGACCGACGGCGTTGTTGTTGCCATTCGCGAACCACAGGTTGCCGTCAGGGCCGGACGTGATGGCGTCGGGCCCTCCGTCGGCGGGAAACTCCGCGACGACTCCGCCGGGCGTCATCCGCCCGATCTTTCCCTGCAGGTCGGTGAACCAGACGTTGCCGTCGGGACCCTTCGCGATCGCAACCGGGACGCTGTTGGGTGCTGTGTAGAACGGGAGGAACACCCCGCCGGTGGTGATGCGGCCGATGCGGCTCATCTCGGTGTCGGTGGACCACAGGTTGCCGTCGGGTCCGGCCGTGATCGTGTGGATATCGCTCGGGCCAGTGATCGGATACTCGATGATGCCCCCCGCCGGTGAGATGCGACCGATCTTGCCGGCGCCTTCGGTGAACCAGAGGTTCCCGTCGGGACCGCGAGTGATGTCGCGCAGCGCAGGGTTGGGCGTCGGCACCTTGAACTCGGTGATCACTCCCGATGGCGTCATCCTGGCGATCTTGCCGTCGCCTGCGGAATCCACCTCGGTGAACCACAGGTTGGCGTCGGGGCCCGCCGCCATGCCGTTGGCGCCGGCCGCCCCGTTCGGCTGCGGGAACTCGGTCACGGCGCCCGACGGTGTGATGCGGCCCACCTTGCCGGTGAAGGACTCGGCGAACCAGAGATTTCCGTCGGGGCCGGTCGCGATGGCGTTGGGGTAGCTGGGCGCGTGGGGCAGGGGAAATTCGGTGATGTGAGGAGCGCTCGGCGTCGGGACTGGCGTCGTCGCCCTGACCGGCGCGGTCGTTGCCGAGGACGCCCTGCTCGTCGGCGTGTGCGCCAGCACCCGTGACGTCGTCGGGGTGGTGTCGACCGGGTCGACGGTGCCGAGGGGCGCCACGTTGCCCGACTGAGTAGTCGGCGCGTGCCCGCCCGAGGCGACACGCTGCTGCTTGTTGTCCTGGTCCGGCCACGCGACGAGCGCAGTGACGAGGACCGCGGCAGCGGCCGCCACCGACCCCCACACGATCAGCCTGTGCGGCGTCCTCCACGCAGCAGCCATCTGAAAAGGTTGTGCGCGATCGCGGATTAAAGCAATCGCTGGAGCTCGACAACGTCGAGCCAGCGCCCGAATTTGCGGCCAACCTCCTTCTCGGTTCCCACGAGCTCGAACCCGCAACCCCGGTGGAGGGCGAGCGAGGCTTCGTGGTCGCCGACGATGCGGGCGATCACGGCGTGGAAGCCGTGGGTAGTGGCCAGGCGCAGCAGCTCGCCCAGGATCGCCTTGCCGACGCCCTGCCCGCGGCGGCCACGGTGGACGTAGACGGAGTCCTCGACGGTCGTCGAGTAGGCAGGCCGGTCCTTGTACGGCGACAGCGACCCGAAGCCAGCGACATCCTCACCGTCGACGGCGACGACCGCCGGGTGGGCGCCGGAGTGGGCCGCCAGCCACTCTCGCTGGTCGTCGTGCGAGCGCGGGACGAGGTCGAAGGTGACCGTCGATTCCAGCACCTCCAGGTTGTAGATGGCCCGGATGGCCTCCACATCGGCCGCCTGGGCCAGCCTGACTAACATCGAAAGCCCGCTGCCCCCTTAGCTCAGTCGGCAGAGCACAGCCATGGTAAGGCTGGTGTCGTCGGTTCGATTCCGACAGGGGGCTCCCCAGAAAACAACAGAATCCCTGGCGGCGTAGCTCAGTTGGTTAGAGCACTCGGCTCATAATCGAGTGGTCGGCGGTTCGAGTCCGCCCGCCGCTACCAACAGGTAGAGGAGACGGTACACACATGGCCAAGCAGAAGTTCGAGCGCACCAAGCCCCACAGCAATGTCGGGACGATGGGTCACATCGACCACGGCAAGACCACGCTCACCGCGGCCATCACCAAGGTCCTCGCCGAGAAGAACCCCAACGTGGCCTTCACCGCCTTCGAC
>JAFAUA010000321.1 GCA_019243595.1 Acidimicrobiia bacterium | reverse complement strand
CAGCCGCTGTAGATCCACACGCCACACGCCGTCGACCCGTCGGCCTTGAGCGCCTCGTAGCCGGACACCGCCTTCCCGTCGGCGATCGTGAAGCCGTTGATCTCCTTGAGAACCGCTTCGGCCGACGGGTCCTCGGTGGGCCCGTGGGTGGGGTAGTCCCACGTGAGCTCGAGGATCGGCTTGTTCTTCGGATCCAACGATCCGGCCAGCTTCTCCCGGATGCGGCGACCGAGGTGGTATGCGAACCAGAGGTCCGACCGGGCGTCACCCGGCGGCTCGACCGCCTTGTGGTGCCACTGCAGCATCCGCTGGGTGTTGGTGAAGGTGCCGTCCTTTTCGGTGTGGGCGGCTGCGGGCATGAGGAAGACCTCGGTGCCGATGTCCTCGGTGCGCAGCTCGCCGGTCTCGATCTCGGGGGCGTCGTACCAGAAGCTGGCCGACTCGATCTCGACCAAGTCGCGCACCACCAGCCACTTGAGGTTGGCGAGCGCCAGTCGGTGGGCCTTTCCGTTGGCATTGCCGACGGCCGGGTTCTCCCCGATGAGGAAGTAGCCCTCGAGCTCACCGTCCAGGGCCCGCATGGTGCTGATGTACGCGGAGTGGTCGCCCGTCAGTCGCGGCAGGTAGTCGAAGCAGTACTCGTTGGCGGCGGTGGCGTTCTCGCCCCACCACGCCTTGAGCATGCTGATCAGGTAGCTGTCGAGGTGGCCCCAATACCCGTACTTGTCGCCCATGTTCTGGATGAAGTCCTGCAACGCGAACTTCGAGTGGGCGTGGCGCATCGGGATGTACCCGGGGAGGATGTTGTAAAGCGTCGGTACGTCGGTCGAGCCCTGGATGCTGGCGTGCCCGCGCAGGGCCATGATGCCGCCGCCGGGCCGCCCGATGTTGCCCAGCAGCAGCTGGATGATGGCGGCGGTACGGATGTACTGAACGCCGACGGTGTGCTGGGTCCAACCGACTGCGTAACAGAACGCCGACGTGCGCTCCCGGCCCGAGTTCTGGCAGAGCGCCTCGGCGGCCTCGAAGAACAGGTGCTGAGGGATGCCGCACACTCGCTCCACCAGCTCCGGCGTGTAGCGGCGGTAGTGCTTCTTCAGCAACTGGAACACGCAGCGTGGATGCTCGAGCGTGGGGTCGAGCTCCTTGGGGCGTCCCCGTTCAACCGTGGATCCTCGGCCGTGGGCCTCGCCTTGGGCTGCCATGTCGCGGTTGCCCGCCGCGGCGTTGACCTGGACGCCCTCGTACGACCAGGTGCTGATGTCGTACTTCGCCGTCTCCTCGTCGAACCCGGAGAACAGGCCGTCGAGGTCCTCGGTATCGCGGAAGTCCTCTCCCACGATCGTGGCCGCGTTCGTGTAGTGCACGACGTAGTCGCGGAACTCGTGTCCGTTCTCGAGGATGTAGTTGACGATCCCGCCCAAGAAGGCGATGTCGGTGCCGGCGCGGATGGGCACGTGCAGGTCGGCGACCGCGCTCGTCCGGGAGAACCGCGGGTCGACGTGGATGATCTTGGCGCCCCGCTCCTTGGCCTCCATCACCCACTGGAACCCGACCGGATGGCACTCGGCCATGTTCGAGCCCTCGATGACGATGCAGTCGGCGTTCTGGAGATCCTGCTGGAAGGTGGTGGCGCCGCCTCTACCGAACGATGTCCCCAAACTGGGGACGGTGGAGGAGTGTCATATGCGCGCCTGGTTCTCGATCTGGATGGCTCCCAGCGCCGTGTAGAGCTTCTTGAGGAGGTAGTTCTCCTCGTTGTCCAGCGTGGCGCCGCCGAGGTGGGCGAAGCCGAGCGTGCGCTTGTACGTCAGCTCCTGCTTCTCGTCCATCTCCTCCCACGTCGCCTCGCGGGTGGCGATGACACGGTCGGCGATCATGTCCATCGCCTTATCGAGGGAGAGCTCCTCCCAACGCGTTCCGTAGGGCCGCCGATACTTGACCTTTTGCTCGCGCGCCGGGGTGTTGACCAGCTGCTCGCTCGCCGCGCCCTTGGGGCAAAGGCGGCCGCGCGAGACGGGGCTGGCCGGGTCGCCCTCGATCTGCGTGACCTTCTGGTCCTTGACGTAGATCAGCTGGCCGCAGCCGACCGCGCAGTACGGACAGATCGAGCCGACGACCTTGTCGGCCGTCTCGGTTCGGGGTGTCAGCGCCTCGGTGTGGGCGGACTTGGCGGCCGACCGGAGCGCGAGTGGGTCGTCGCCGCTCAACTGCCGGGCGACCGGCCACGACGCGATGAGTTTCTTCAGCCCCACCAGGAGCGGAACCTACCCGGCGGGAGGGCGACCTAACTGGCCTTGCGGCGGCCCAGGATCTTACGGACGGCGCCCTTGCCGGTGTCCTGGGCCTTGTCGATGGCGCCGGCCGCGACACCAGCTACCAGGTTCCCCGGCGGCGTATCAGGTGCCCGCGGGTGGGGGTGGGTCGGCGCCACCTTCTTGGCCTTCTCCATCGCCTGGGCCAGCTCCTCGAGCTCCTTGCGCTTCATCGCCTTGCGCAGGGCCGGGAAGAGGTCTCCCTCCTCCTCCTCGACGTGGTGGCGGACGTTCTCGATGAGCACCGTGACCTTCGCCGTGAAGCGCTCGTCCTCGGGGTCCATGCCGTCGATCTCGGAGAGCACCCACTTGACGATGTGGTGCTCCTCGAGGCTCTCGAGCACCAGGTCGTCCTCGTCGGGCACGGCCTCACGGGCGGCGGGGTAGAGCACCTGCTCCTCGATGGCGGCGTGAATCGAGAGCTCCTCGACGATTTTCTCGACCAGGTCCTTCTTGGTCTTGTGGGCGTTGGGGCCGGCCTTTTCGAACTGCTTGAACAGGCGTTCGACGGTCTTGTGGTCGTTCCTCAGAAGGGTGACTGCGTCCATACCTGGGTGCCTTCCCGCCCTGGACCGGCCTTAACCCCCAAACCTCTTCTCAAGGTCTTCTACGAATGGGCCGATGGCCCTAGTGAGCTGGTGCTCTTGAAAAAGGCAAACCCGCTGGAAGGCGGGGACGCAACGCCACGGGGCCGACCCTCATCAACGGCGATGAGAAGGCAAGCCGGGCTGCCTGGAGAAGGTTCCGGGCGGGAACACGGGCTCGCATATCCATTGCCATCACAAGGAGACCCCGTCCACCATGCTGCAGAAGCTGATGCAGCGGCGCCATGAAGGCGAAGAGGGCTTCACCCTCATCGAGCTCATGGTCGTCGTACTGATCATTGCCATCCTGATCGCCATCGCGATCCCGACGTTCCTTGGTGC
>JAFAUA010000202.1 GCA_019243595.1 Acidimicrobiia bacterium | reverse complement strand
CGATACCGGCAGCGCTCACGACAACAGCTCCTCGAACAGCTCGAGGTGCTCGTCGACCATGCGCTCGGTCGAGAAGTAACCCTCGACCGCCGCCCGACAGGCGGCCCGGTCGAGTGAGTCGAGCTCGAGCACACGCCCGGCCATGTCAGCCTCGTCCTCACAGAGGAAGCCGGTGCGCCCGTGCGCGATCACCTCGGGGGCGGCGCCCTCGGGGAAGGCGAGCACCGGCGTGCCGCACGCCTGGGCCTCGATCATCACCAGACCGAAGGGCTCGTTCCAGCGGATCGGAAACACGAGCGCCCGTGCGCCGGCGAGCAGCTCGAGCTTGCGGTCGTGGCCCACCTCGCCCAGGTACTGGATCTGCTCGGAGAGGAACGGCGCGACGGTGGCCTCGAAGTAGTCCCGCTCCCACGGCTCCCGCATCTTCCCGGCCAGGAGCAGGGGCACGTTGGCCTTGAGCGCGACGTCGATCGCCCGGCCGGCGCCCTTGTCGGGTGACAGGCGACCGAGGAAGAGGAGGTACCCGCCGTCGCCCTTGCCGATGGGGAAGTCGGCGGCGTCGATGCCGTGGTGGATCATGCGCGCGACCGGCAGCTCGGGCGCCGGCTTGCGTTGGGCGTGGGAGACGGCGACGACCGCCACCTTTGGGGCGATGCGCTCGTAGATGTCCCGAAGCTCCCCGTTGAGCTCGCCGTGGATCGTGGTCACGACCGGCAACTCGGTGTAGTGGTCGGAGATGATCGGGCCGAGGACGGTGTGGTCATGGATGAGGTCGACGTCGCGGAGGGACTCGTAGGCCGCCAGCACGTGCCGCACCTCGGGGACGGTGAACCCGATACGGACGCCCTCGGACTCCTCGAGGAACCAGCGCTTGGGCACCGGGCAGGTCGAGTCGCCAGTGGTGAACAGCACGACGTCGTGGCCCGCCTTCGCGAAGCCCTGGGCCAGCCGGTCGACGACCAGCTCGATGCCCCCGTAGAGGTGCGGAGGGACGGGCGCCCACGGGGGTGCCACCAGTCCGATGCGCATCGAGCGATTACAGCAGACAGCCCCATTCGCCACCCAGCCCGGCGCCGTGGCAGCGGACAGTGGCATACTGCGGCCCGATTTTTGACGGAGCGCGGTGATTTCCGCCCGTCTTGTCCGTAGTTTGGGTATGAGCATGACGAAGGTCACAGCCGGAGGGGCGTCGAATCATCAGACGGACAGCGAGGGAGCCGTTGACCGTATGAGCGAGCCGAGCCAGAGGGGGAGACGAGTGCGCCGGCGTGTGCGTTGGGCCATCGGAAGTGTGTCGGCGGCCTTGATTGTGGCGGGCGCTGTCGGGGCGGGGCCGGTATCGGGCGCCGGGGCCGCCGGGGAGCCGGGCATCGGTAGTTCGTACGCCCAGTCCCTGCAGATCACGCCCCACGAGGGGTCGCTCGCCGTAGGCGTGGTGCTGGGTGAGGCGCTCGCCGGCCACACCAACAGCGTCGCCCGGGCCCAGTCCCAGGGCGAGGACCTCGGCTCCATCGGCCTCTCTCTCGAGGGCTACAACTGCGGCAAGCAGCCGTCAGCCGAGCAGGTTGCGCTCATCCCTCAGGCCCTGCAGGCCGAGACTCCCGGGCCGGGGCAGAAGGAAGAAAAGACGCTCCAGCCCACCGACGGGCTGAGCAAGGCCAGCCCGACCAATTGGCCGCCGTCGTGGGGGAGCACCGAGCACGTGCTTGCCGATGGCACCCCGTACGGTCAGGCCGACACCGCTTACGGCCAGCTCGCGGGAGGCGGCTTCTCGATCTCGGGCACCCGCTCGAAGGCGTGGTCGGGGCTCGTCGACGGCCAGCGCGTAGCGGCGGCGACGTCTGACATCGGAGAGATCAACCTGGCCGGCCAGGTCGTGCTCCAGGGCCTGCACTGGGAGGCGACCTATCCCACGGGCGGCAGCAGCGCGCAGCCGAAGGGCACGTTCACCATCGGTCACCTCACGATCGGCGGCCAGAACGTGCCGACCGCCGATGTATCGGCCGCCATCGCCGCCGTCAACAAGGTGCTGACCAACCTCGGCGTCCAGATCAGCCTGCCCAAGCTCGAGACGATCCAAGGTGTGCAGTTCGTGGGCCCGCTCGAGCTCCTCTGGTTGCCGAATGCCAACCGGGACAAGAT
>JAFAUA010000190.1 GCA_019243595.1 Acidimicrobiia bacterium | reverse complement strand
GCCCTCGACGACGTCGACGATCCGTACCCGATGTGGGCGGACGGACGGCGCATCGAGTCGGTGCAGCACACCGCCGGCGCGGGCCGCGACGACCTCTTCGTCATCCACCGCCGCGACGACGTGGAGCGCGTGCTGCGCGACGGCGACACGTTCTCGTCGCGAATCAACGATGACACCATGGGCCCGTACATGGGCCGCACGATCCTCGCCATGGACGGCGACGAGCATCGCACCTACCGCCACCTGGTGGCGGCGGCCTTCAGAGCGTCGAACCTCGAGCATTGGGCCGACGAGGTCATCACTCCATCGGTCAACGCCCTGCTCGACGAGATCGCCCCGAAGGGCAAGGCGGACCTCGTGCAGGACCTCACCGCCCGCTTTCCCGTGCAGGTGATCGCCGCCATCATCGGCGTCCCCCTCGAGGATTACGACGAGTTCCAGATCTGGGCCGACGACATCAACCTGGGCCCCCGCGACCCCAAGCGGTCCAAGGCGGCGTCGGACGCCATCACCGCCTACCTCGAGCCGATCGTCGCCGCCCGCCGTGCCGAGCCCACCGACGACCTTCTCGGTGAGCTGCTGACCGCCGAGGTCGACGGTCACACGCTCGACGACGATCATCTCTACGGCTTCCTGCGTCTGCTGATCCCGGCCGGTGCCGAGACGACGTTCCGCATGTTCGGCAACGCGCTCGTCGGCCTACTGACCCACGAGGACCTGCTCGCCGAGGTCACCGCCGACCGCACGCTGATCCCCGCGGTCATCGAGGAGACGCTGCGATGGGAGACAGCGGTGACGATGGTCAACCGGGAGGCGACGAAGGACACCGTCGTCGACGGTTGTCCGATCCCGAAGGGCGCCGGCGTCCTCGCTTTGGTGGGGTCAGCGAACCGGGACGCCGCCCACTACGACGACCCCGACGAGTGGGACCCCCACCGGCCGCCGAAGCCCCACGTCGCCTTCGGCACGGGCATCCACCAGTGCCTGGGGATGCACCTCGCCCGCCTCGAGCTGCGCATCGGCCTCAACGCCGTGCTCGACCGCCTGCCGAACCTGCGCCTCGACCCGGCGTTCCCACCTCCCGCGATCAAGGGCCTGCCGTTCCGCTCGCCGCCCGCCCTGCACGTGGTGTTCGAAGCGAGCGGCTGACGCCTACCCCCCGAGAGACGACTCCCGGCGGAGGAGGGCCGACACCCGCTGGCGGGTGACACCGAACAGCTCGGCGATCTGCTCCATCGTCATGCCCTCGGCGTGCAGGGCCCGGGCCTCGGCCCGGCGCAGACGGCTGCCCGCCTCGACCAGTGCCGCCAGGTTGTCCCTGGTCATCTCGACGATCAGCGGTCGCTGCTCGCCTGACTCGATCTCCCGGTAGGTCCGGCCCGCCAGCCGCTCCTCGCGGATCTGGTCCGCCCGGGCGATGGTGGCCTCGATCCGCGCCGCGTTGTGGCGCAGTGCGCGGACGAGCCCGTCAAGGGCGTCCAGAACTGGGTCGTCGGCGGGGTCTCCCACTTCTCCTACGTAATACGCCCCAGCGGCGGTCACGTGCCTCACATGGGCATTTTCCCCATATCGCCTGATCTGACCCATTGCCGCCCGGCCATGTGACCGATGTCGCTCACCGGCAGCCGCGCTCAGGCCGGGAATGGCCCTTGCTGTAACCCGCGTTGCCGAGCCTCGGCGATCGTCCGGTCGTTCACGATGCCGAAGGTGACCAGCGCCATGGCCAGAAGCACGGCGCCGCCGATCGAGTAGGTGGCGCGCAGGCCGAAGGCGCTGGCCACGACGCCACCCAGGGCGGCGCCGATCGGCATCATTCCCCACCCGAGAAATCGATAGACGCTGTTGACGCGGCCGAGCAGCTCGTCGGGGATGACCGCCTGGCGCAGCGAGACGGTGATCACGTTCCACACGACCGAGAGGAAGCCTCCGATGGCGCCCATGACGCCGACCAGGTAGGCGTTGGAGGTGAGCGCCACCACGAAGTAGGCGGCGCCGGAGACGACGACGGCCGTCTGAAGGGCCCGCCCCGCGCCGACGCCACGAATGACTCTGGTCGCCACGACGCTCCCGAGGATGCTGCCGACCGCGCCAGCGCTGAACAGGAGGCCGAACCCGGCGGTCGAAACGTGCAGGTCCTCGGTGGCGAACAGGACGAAGACGGCACCCGAAGCGGTCGTGAGCAGATTCCACAAGCCGAGCATGAGGGCCAGCGTCCTCAGGAGGCGGTGGCGCCACAGCCACCGAAGCCCTTCGCCAATCTCGGACGACAGGCGGCGGCGCTCGGCCGCAGGTCGGGGCGACCGCTGCGTGGTGCGAATACCGAGCACGAGGGCGGCGGCGGCCACGAACGAGCCGGCGTCGAGGAAAAAGGGTGCCGCCATGGCCGCCGCGAACAGGAGGCTGCCGAGCGGTGGGCCGACGAACTCGAGCGAGCTGACCTGGGCCACGTACAGCCGGCTGTTCGCCTCCTCGAGCTGGTCGCGCGCGACGACCGATGGCAGGAAGGACTGGGCGGCGTTGTCGAACAGCGTCTCCCCCGTGCCCAGGACGAAGGCGACGACGACGAGCAGCGGGATGCTCGTGGCGTCGAAGAGGACAGCGGCCGCCAACCCGATCATCACCACGGCCCGACCGCTATCGACCATCCACATCACGCGGCGACGGTCGGCCCGGTCGACGAGGGCGCCACTGATGAGGCTGAACAGCAGCCACGGCAGACGGCCGGCGAAGGCCACGGCTGCGACCGTCCCCGGATCGCGCGTGAGGCTGGCGGCGAGCAGCGGCAGTGCCGCCTCCCGCGCCCCGTCGCCGAGGGTCGAGATCCCCGCTGCGGCCCAGAGCCGGCGGTATTGAGGGCCGAGCGGCCGGCGGCTCACCCGCCCGTGTCTATCCCCGTTGGTCGAACGCGACCTTGATGGCGCCGGTCTCGCCCTGGCGGGCGATCGTCGTGAACGCATCGCGCCACTGCTCGAGCGGGAAGGTGTGCGTGAGCATCGATGCGATGTCGACGCGGCCCTGCTGCACAAGGTCGAGGTAGTGGGCGATGGCGTGCTGGCGCCTGCCGTCGACTTCCTCGATGCCGAAGGCGTTGGAGCCGACGACGCGGATCTCCTTGAAGTACAGCGGCGCCCACTCGAAGCGGCCGGGCGCGCCGACGCCGGTGACGACGAGCGAGCCGCGGCCCTTGAGCACCCGGATCCCGACCTCGAGCGTCTCGGGTTTGCCGACCGTGTCGTAGACGACGTCGATCTGACCGGGATGGCAGAAGGGAAGCCCCTGCCACGGCGTCTGCAATTTGCCGCCGGACCATCGGGCCAGACCTTCGACGAGCTCCAGGCGCGGCTCGGGAGCGAACACGGTCGCGCCGAGCTTGTCGGCCATGGCGGCCTGGCCCGGCCAACGGGCAATGGTGGCGACCTCGACATCGGGGTACAGGGCGCGCAGAATGCCGGTCGTCGTCGTGCCGAGGGCACCGGCGCCGTAGACGACGGCCTTGCCGCCCGGCGGCGGCGGCGTGCGCGTCACCGCGTGTAGCGATACCGCGAAGGGATCGGCAAGCACGGCGACCTCGTCGGGGATCGCTTCGGGCACGGGGATCACCATCGAGCGGTGCGCGGGCACGAGCTCGGCGAACCCCCCGGTCGCTTCCTTGGCGTTGCCCGTGTGGATCCCGGGGGACAGGCGACCTTCGGTAAAGCTCCAGCAGAGGCTGAGATCGCCGGCCTGACAGGCGGGGCAGGGCGGGTCGATGCCGCGGGGGCCGCACGACAGCCACGGGTTGAGGACGACGCGCTGGCCTGGCTCGAGGCCGGCCTCCGGTCCGACCTCCTCGACGGTGGCCACCAGCTCGTGGCCGAGCACCTGCGGGAACGAGATCAGCGCCGTCATGGCGTTGTCGATCTCGTCCTCGGCGTTCTCCATGAACACCTGCTTGGAGTCCGAGCCGCAGATGCCGGTCATCCGTGACCGGAGCACGACCCAGTCCGGGCCGATCGGCTTGGGATCCTCCACCTCGATGAGGTCCATGGGCGTCGACGCCAGGCCCTTGAGCAGTGCGTTGTCTGTCGAGCTGTCTTGCTCGATTTCCGGGACCGTGCCGGGGTCGATGCCGAAGACAAGGGCTTTCATCGTCTACCGCCCCACGCTTCTGACCCACTCGGCGGCCCCGGCCAGGAAGCCGTCGATGTCGGCCTGCTTGGCGTCGACGAATGGCTTCATGTCGGGGATGTAGTGCTCGAAGGTGTCGCCCTCGATGGCGGCGATGATGCCCTCGGCGATGCTCTCGGGCGGTTCCTTTTCGCCTTCGTAGAGCGGGGCGTCTTCACCGGGCGTGTCCCAGATCTCAGTGTCGATGGCGCCGGGGTTGATGAGCCTGATCTCGATGGGCGTGTCGAACAGGTCGACGTTCATCGTCTCGCTCCACCCGTTAAGCGCGAACTTGCTTGCGCAGTAC
>JAFAUA010000595.1 GCA_019243595.1 Acidimicrobiia bacterium | reverse complement strand
GGCGCCCACCGAGAACAGCGTCTGGTAGCGCCGGGCCCGCGACATCTCGAGGTCGGTGTCCTGGAGGAAGTAGCGGGCGTTGAAGAGGCCGGTCTCGTCGTCGACCTGGTCGTAGAGGTCGAGCTTGTTCAACGACCCGCGCAGCTGCTGGTTGGCCAGGCCGCCGATGGCCCCGAAGGCGAAGAAGGCGACGGCCCGGGAGAAGATCAGGCTCGTGAAGCGGCCGGCGCCGATTGCCTCGATCGCCGGCCAGCGCAACGCGACGTAGCCGGCGGTCGCTAGGGCGGCGACGATCAGGCCGCCCTTCCAGTCGGTGAAGACGAAGGCGACGAAGATCGGGATGAAGAACAGGATGGCGGCGACCTCCGCTGTCTCCACCCGCCGCACGTAGCTGACGCCCGCGGTGATGGCGAGCAAGGCCAGGCCGCCGACCAGCATGAGGATCCGGACCTGGTTGTACCCGAGGCCCCGCGGTGGCCGTGCCGTTGCTGCGGCCGCGCCCGTCCCGTAACCGCCGTCCGTCATCGCTCTTCAATGTACGGTACGAGTGCGTGATCCCGTCGGTTCTGCGCTCAAGGATGGCGCTCATCGCCCTGCTGGGCGCCTTCCTGATCCCGATCCTGCTGTCCTCGCTGCAGGGTCTGACCCACGTGCTCACGTGTCAGCAGAAGACCAACGTGCCGTTCACCGTCGAGCTCCCGCCGCACGGCCAGCCCACGATTTCCAGCTCGGCGGTCATCACCCGTGACCAGGCTGCCGGCCTGTGCGGCGGCCTCCGGCTCGACATGCGGGTCGGCCAGGAGAGCGCCAACAAGGTGAAGATCATCCTCCCCATCGCCAACCACACCAAGCACGACTGGCAGGGGTCGGTGAAGCTGAACCTGGGCGGGACGAGCGTCCCGGTTCGCATCGGTGGCGTGCCGGCGGGCCAGACCCGCGAGGACACGATCCACTTCCACGTCGACCCCGGCACCCACGAGATCAACGGCTCGCTCCTCATCGGCCCGTAGCTCCATAGGTCTATTGGCCTAAACACCCTCTGTCGGGCGGCCGATAGAGAGCCATGGCCCCCGTCCGGCAAGAGCTCGCCCGCGAGGCGAAGGTCGTCGGTCTGCGGGACTTCTCGACGCCCTCGCTGGAGGCCGTCGAGCGCCGCCGGTGGCAGCTCTGGGTCGTGGCGATCATCGTCATGGCCGCCCTGGCCGCCGGACTCGTGCTCATGGCGTCGTCGGGCGCGCAATCGGTCGGGCTCTTCAAGCACCTCCCGGTGCGGGTGTGCCTGGTCGCCCTCACCATGGGGTTCGCCCTCTACGTGCTCGAGAAGGAGGTCCACCTCCGGCGCCTGACCCGGATGCTGCTCGACGAGCGCGTCCTGACCGCCGCCCTGTCGAACCGCCTCAAGGAGCTGGCGGCCCTCGTGACCGTCGGCAAGGCCGTGAACTCGGTCCTCAACCTCACCCAGGTGCTCGACATCATCCTCTCGAGCGCCCTGGAGCTCCTCTCGGCCGACGGCGGGTCGATCATGCTGCTCGAGTCCGTCGACGAGCTGCGGGCCGTCTGCGTGCGGGGTCACAGCCACGCCGAGGGCGCCCGCCTCAAGGTCGGCGAGAGCATCGCCGGCTACGTCGTGCAGCAACAGGAAGCACTGCTGATCTCGGGGCCGGCGAGCACCGAGCGCTTCAAGAACCTGGTCCTGCAGGACGCGCCGGTCGACAGCGCCCTTTCCGTGCCGCTGGTCAACCGGGACGAGGTTCTCGGCGTCCTCAACGTCCACGCCACCGCCGACCGCACCTTCACCGAGTACGACCTGCGCGCCCTCGGGTTGTTCGCCGAGCACGCCGCGGTCTCCATCGCCAACGCCCGCCTGTACGAGGCCGAGAAGGCCCACGTCAGTGAGCTGGTCGAACTCGACCGCATGAAGAGCGAGTTCATCGCCACCGTGAGCCACGAGCTGCGGACACCGCTCACGTCGATCCTCGGTTGCGTGCAGACCATGCAGCGGCGCCAGTTGGAGCCGGCGGTCACCGTCGACTTCCTCGACACCATCGACCGTCAGAGCCACCGTCTGCTTCGTCTGATCGAGGAGATCCTCGACGTCCAGCGCAGCACGACCGGTCCGATACTGCGGACCGAGGACGTCGACCTGGCCCGCGTCGTGCACAACGTCGTGCGTACCCAGGCCGCACTCGGACGCGAGATCACCGTGCGCGTGCCCGACCTGCAGGTCGAGGGTGACCCCGAAGCCCTCGAGCGGGTGCTGATCAACCTTGTCGACAACGCCTTCGTGCACGGCGGCGCGCCGGTGGAGATCGAGGCGTCCGCCGAGGGCGACGACGGCCACATCGTGCGGGTGTCGGTGCTCGACCGCGGGCCTGGCGTTCCGGCATCCGAAGTCGCCCGGGTGTTCGAACGCTTCAGCCGCGGCAATTCGGTGACGGCCCCGGGCATGGGCCTTGGCCTGTACCTCGTGAAGACGCTCGTCGAGCGGCAGGGCGGCCACATCACCATCACGGCGCGCCCGGGTGGCGGCGCGTCGTTCAACGTCGGCCTGCCCGCGTCGCGGAGTCGGTCGGACCTCGAGCCGGTCCAGGTCCAGCAGGTGCAAGGACAAGGACGCCGATGAAGCGATCGCAGCGAGTCCTCATCGTCGACGACGAGCCCGACGTCCTTCTCCTGCTTCGGATCGAGCTGGAGGCCGAGGGCTACGACACGCTGCTCGCCGCCGACGGCGAGACGGCAATCCGCCGCATCCTCGAGGAGCGGCCCGACATCGTCCTGCTCGACGTGATGATGCCGGTCATCGACGGCTGGGGCGTCCTCCAGCGCCTGGCCGAGCACAACTGCGACGTGCGCGTGATCGTGCTGTCGGCGAAGGCCAGCGACGGCGACGTCGCCCACGCCCTCGAGCTCGGCGCCCACGAGTACGTCACCAAGCCCTTCGAGCCGGCGGCCCTGCTGGCCACCGTCGCCCACGTTCTCTCGAGCGCTCCCGGCGACCTCGAGTCCGGCCGCATCCGCCGCCTCCACCAGCTGTCGAGCTCGCAGAGCCGGTAACCCGCCGCCCGCCCTCCCAACGCCTCCAATGTTGGGCGCGTGACCGGTTCGCACATTTCGGCGACGGCCATTCCAACACCGGAGGCATTCGGGGGCAGACTTCGGTCCGTGACGCGGGTCGCTGCGATCGCCGAGTGGGCCGCGGGGCTGTCGGTGCGGGACATCCCTGCCGATGTGCTCGCCCGGTGCCGCGACCAACGACGGTCGGTGCTGGCGTCGATCGCGGCGTCGAGCCGTGACGCGGCGGCGCGGCGGGTGCTCGAAGCCGTCGAGGGCTGGGCCGGCGACGGACCGGTCGCCCTCGTGGGTTCGCAGCGGCGGGTGCGGGTCGACGACGCCCTGTACGCGGCGACCGCCCTGTCCATGGCGCTCGACTTCGACGACTACCTCTGCTTCGGCCACACCGGCCACTCTGGCGTGCTCGTCCCCCTCATGCTGGCGGCCGCGAGCGGTTCGACGGCCGCCGAGCAGCTCGTCGCCCAAACGATCGCCAACGAGGTCGAGGCCCGTCTCGGCGGCGCCTGCCTCGTCGGCCCGCTCAACGGTCAGCTCTGGTCGTTCATCCACGTGGCCGGGGCGGCGCTGGCCGCCGGACGCCTGCTCGGCCTCGACGCCGTGCAGCTGAGCCACGCCCTCGCCATCGCCCTCTACCAGGCGCCTCGCGCCACCGTCCCCGGCTTCATGGCGCCTGATTCCAAGCTGCTGACTGCGGCCGAGCCGACGGTGGCGGGCGTGCGGGCCGCCCGGCTGGCCGCTGCCGGTGTCACCGGTCCGCTCGACGCCTTCGAGCATCCCGAGGGGTTTCTGTCCGCCTTCGCCAACGCGCCCTTGCCGGGCATGCTCGGCGGTCTCGGCGAAGGGTGGGCGACGAGGACGCTGTGCGTGAAGCCGTACCCGGGCTGCGCCTATCTCGACACGACCGTCGACGCCCTGCTCGAGCTGGGCCCTCCGCCGGCCGGAGACGTCCAGCGCATCCTCGTGGAAGCCAGCCTCCTCACCTACGAGATGGACCGGATGTCACAGCCGTACGCGTCTGTGTCGAGCAGCGCGGTGCCGACGCCGGTCACCATCAACTTCTCGGTGCCGTGGAACGTGGCGGTCACCCTGGTCGCCGGCGAGCTCACCCCCGCCCAGGTGTCCGACGACTGGCTGACGGCCAACGCCGACGAGCTCCAGTCGGTCGCGGCGCGCGTGCACCTGCAGCACGACTGGGCGCTCACCCGGCTGACCACCGAGTCGTTCGGGGCGCTCATCCCCTTCGGCCGCGTCGCGGGAGAGGCAGGCCTTGCCCGGCTGGCCAGCAGCGTCCGCAGCCGCGGGGGCAGCCCCGACTTGCGCGGCGTTCAGCACATGGTGTGGCCGCCGCCCGATCTCACGACAATGCGCTCCCGCCGGCCGTTCTGGGACCCGTCGTCGGTCGACGCCTTCGCCATGACCTTCCCGGCGCGGGTGCGCCTCACCATGAACGATGGCACCGAGCGCGTCGCCGAGTGCGACCGGCCCCGCGGCGGCGCCGGTAACAGCGTCGAGGGCCCCGAGCCCGTCAGCCGGGCCAAGCTGACCGCCTACGGCCCGTGGCTCTGGGGTGACGACGGCACCGAGGCCCTGTCGAAGGCCGTCGACACCGACACCGACGACCTCTGGCGCCTCCTCTAACGCCCGTCTCGAGGAACAAGGCCCGCGATCCGGGGGCGCCTTGTTCCTCGGGAGTAGCCCTACGCGTACAGCTGGTCGATCTCTTCGGCGTACTTGGTGAGGACCCCGCGGCGCTTGAGCTTCATCGTCGGGGTGAGCTCTTCGGAGTCGGGGAGCCATTCCTCAGTCAGCACCGTGAAGCGCTTGACCTGCTCGACCCGGTTGAAGCGGGCGTTGGCCTCGGCCACGACGCGATCGACCTCGGTGACGACGTCGGGGTGGCGGGCCAGGTCGGCCATCGTCGACGCCTCGATGCCTCTGGACTTCGCCCACGCAGGCGCGACCTCAGGATCGAGAACGAGCAGCGCCGCGACATACGGCCGCGCGTCGCCGATCACGCACGCCTGACCGATGAGCGGGAAGGACTTCAGCGCCGCCTCGATGTTCGCGGGCGAGATGTTCTTGCCGCCGGCGGTGATGATCAGCTCCTTCTTGCGGTCGACGATCTTGACGTAGCCGTCCTCGTCGAACTCGCCGATGTCGCCCGAGTGCAGCCAGCCGTCGTCGTCGAGCACCTCTGCCGTCTTGGCCGGCTCCTTCAGGTACCCCCGGAACACGTTGCCGCCCCGACAGCACACCTCGCCGTCGTCGAGGAGCTTTACCTCGCACCCGGGGATCGGCGGGCCCACCGTTCCCGGGTGCACGTCGAACGGTTCCCAGGTCATCGGCCCGCAGCACTCCGACAGCCCGTAGATCTCCGACATCGGCAGCCCCAGCTTGAGGAAGAACATGAACACCTCGAGCGGGATCGGCGCCGCCCCGCTGAAGGCGACCCGGCAGTCGTCGAGGCCGATCTGGGCCCGGACCGGCGCCAGGGCGTCGACCGCGCCGGCTTCCATCGCCTGCTCGACCTGGGCCTGCTTGGCGGGATCGGCGGCCAGCGCCGCGTGAACCCCCGCGTACAGCTTCTCCCAGACACGCGGCACGGCGAAGAAGAAGTTCGGGCGCACCTCGCGCAGGTAGGCCGCCAGCTGGCCGGGATCGGGACACGTCGTCACCTCGGTGCCGTCGAGCACGTGGAAGTAATGGGTGACGTTCCGCTCGGCGACATGCGCCATCGGCAGATAGGACACCAGCCGGAAGCCCTCGATGGAAGAGCCGATGGCGCGCCGGGTCGACTCGGTCGTCCAGATGATGTTGTAGTGGCTGAGCATCACGCCCTTCGGCGGGCCCGTCGTCCCCGACGTGTAGATCACCGTGGCCAGGTCGCCGGGCTGCACGGCGGCGGCCGCGGCCTCCAGGTCGACGGGCTCGGCCGCGAGCAGCGCGTCGAACCGCACAACGTCCTGGGGCGCCAGCCCGCCGGGGTCGTCGACCACAACCACCTTGCGCAGGCCAGGCACCTCGGGCGCCACCTTGAGGAAGCGTTCGAGGAAGTCGACGTCCTCGACGATGGCGACGACGGCGTCGGAGTGGGACGCCAGGTACTGGATCTGGTCGGGCGACGACGAGTTGTAAATGGAAATCGGCGTCGCCCCGGCCAGCAGCACGCCGATGTCGGCCACGTGGAACTCCGGCCGGTTGCGAAGCATCAGCACGACCCGTTCGCCCGGCTGCACGCCGAGGGCCCTCAAGCCACCTGCGATCCGGGCGGCGCGGTCGGCGTACTCCCGCCACGTCATCT
>JAFAUA010000427.1 GCA_019243595.1 Acidimicrobiia bacterium | reverse complement strand
TCCGCTCATGGCTGTGTTCGTCTTCGCCTCGAGCGCCTTCGTGTCGACGGCGACGATGCCCGGCCCGCTGCGTCTCTACGCCAACCACCAGCCGGTGACGGCGACGGTGAACGCGGTGCGGGCCCTGGTGCTCGGTGGCCCAACGCTCGACAAGGTCCTGGCCGCCCTGGCCTGGACGATCGGCATCACCGTCGTCTTCGCGGCGCTGTCGGTCCGCCGCTACCGCCAGGCCGCCTGACTTTCACCGAACTCGCCATGGTTTGTGTCGTCTGACGACACAAACCATGGCGAGTTGGCGGAGCTAAGGAGCAGCCCCAACGGGATTCGAACCCGTGTCTCCACCTTGAGAGGGTGGTGTCCTAGGCCACTAGACGATGGGGCCCAGCGGAGGACCCGATGGTAGGCGACCTCGCAGGAAATCGGACTTAAGCGTCGAAATCTTCCCCGCGGAGGTGGGGGCGTTGGGAACATGAGGTCTCGGCGGGTCCGTGCGGTTGTCGGCGTGGTGGCGGCAGTCGCCCTTGTTGCCGTCACGGGCGGAAGCGCCACCAAGGCGAACGCCACGCCGAAGGTCGAGCTGTTCAAGGACATCAACCCGGGTGCGGGAAGCTCGTCGCCCCAGTCGATGACGGACCTCAATGGGTCGATGCTCTTCGCCGCCGACGATGGGACCCATGGCTCTGAGCTGTGGAAGAGCGACGGCACCCAGAGCGGCACAGCACTCGTGAAAGACGAGAACCTCGACAGCTGCTACACGACCCACCCGACGACCTGCAGCTTCACGGCGGGGCCTTTCGTGCCGCTCGGCAACCACGTGTTCTTTCCTGGCTACGACGGCTGGCCCAGCCCGAATGAGCTCTGGATGAGCGACGGGACCACCGAAGCGCCCGTGTGGAGCATTTACGGTGTCTCGGATCCAGTCGAACCGACGGCGGCGGGCAACACCATGTTCTTCTACGGGAAGAGCAACGGGTACGGGCACGAGCTATGGAAGACCGACGGAACCACCGCCGGCACCGTGATGGTCAAGGACATCAACCCCGGCCAAGTCGGCTCGGCAGTGGACGACAGCTACGACCCGTATCTCACCAACGTCAACGGCACGTTGTTCTTCAGCGCCAACGACGGCATGCACGGACGCGAGCTCTGGAAGAGCGACGGGACCGCCGCCGGCACCGTGATGGTCAAAGACATCAACCTCATCCCCGACGGCACGGTGAGCCTCTCGGGAGGCTCGAACCCGAGCGGGTTGACCAACGTGAACGGCACGCTGTTCTTCCAGGCGGATGACGGCATCCACGGCGGGGAGCTCTGGAAGAGCGACGGCACGTCCGCCGGCACCGTGATGGTCAAGGACATCAACCCCACGATGCGAACGACGAACACGACCCTCGCGGGCTCATGGCCCGGCCGCATCACCGACGTAAATGGGATTGCGATGTTCGTCGCCGACGATGGCGTGCACGGGGAGGAGCTTTGGAAGAGCGACGGAACCGAAGCGGGCACCGTGATGGTCAAGGACATCAATCCCGGCTCGGCGAACTCGTTCCCGGACTTGCTCACGAACGTCGGCGGCCGGCTGTTCTTCGTCGCCGACGACGGTGTGCACGGCTACGAGTTGTGGACGAGTGACGGGACAGAGGCCGGTACCCACCTCGTCAAGGACATCTACCCGGGCAACTCGAGCGGCTACTACCCATTCCCGCTGGCGAACGTCAACGGAAGGTTGTTCTTTGGGGCGACCGACGGTGTCCACGGGAGGGAGCTGTGGACGAGCGACGGGACCGAGGCAGGCACCGTCGAGTACGCCGACATCAACCCCGGGCCGGGCGACTCGAACCCGTCGGGTTTCCACGTGTTCAACGGCTACCTGTACTTTGCTGCCAACGACGGGGTCAACGGCACCGAGCTCTGGAGAACTCGACTCAAGAACTGACGTACGCGCCATGATGGCGTGGTGCCGCTCGCTGACTACTCGGGGCCGTTCGATCCTGACTTCCACCTGACGAAGCTGTCCCGGCAGACGCTCGCCGTGTTGGGCCGCGAATGGCTCCTGCACGGTCATCTCCAGGACCGCATCGGCATGCCGCAGGTGATGGCGTTCGCGACCCGGGAGCAGATGCAGGACATCGCCATCGTCGAGTGGATGGCGGCCAGCCCCGTGTACTCGGCGCGCACGCAGCGCGCCCTCAACTTCGAACCCGGCACCGTGACCACGATCCTCAAGAACATCCAGCTCGACATCGGCGCGCCCCACCACTTCATGGACTTCCGCTGTCGGGTGCACGACGACAACCACGGTGAGTTCTGGCTCGCCCACTGCGGTGCGCTCATGGACGTCGAACCCATGGGCGAGGAGTTCGTGCAGGGTATGTGTCACGACATCGAGGACCCGACGTTCGACGCGACCGCGGTGATGAGCCATCCCAAGGCCAAGATCCGCCCCATCCACCGGCCGCCGCGTGTGCCGGCCGACCGCCACCCTCACTGTCACTGGACGGTGACGATCGTTCCGGATGCCGACCCGGTTGAGAGCCACCCGAACGCCGCGATCGTCGCGGCATCGAGCATCGCCTCGATCGACGTCGAGCGTCCCGCCGGCGACGCCGAACCCGGCGGCTGGGCCGACTACAGCGGCCCTTTCGACCCCGACTTCGAACTCGAGGACCTCTCGCACCCCACGCTCGTCATCGCCCTGCAGGAGGTGGCCGTTCAGAGCCACGTGCTGTTCCGGTCCTACCTGCTGGCGGTCTCGCAGGCCTTCGGTGAGGAGCGGGTCCGAGAGGTGGCGCCCGGCGTGTTCATCGGTCTCGCCGGTCTCACGGCCCAGCGCCTGCGGCCTGCGATGGGCATCGAGGGCGACGACGCAGCGGCGATCGCCAAGGTGTTGCACGTGCACCCCATGTTCTGGCCCCGGACCTACGTCGACGTCTCAGTCGACGTGCTCGACGACGAGCATGTTCGGTTCGCGATCCGCGACTGTCCCGCCCTGAACGAGGGCGACGGGTACACGTGGTTCGCCCAACTCGGCGGCGATGGTAACCGTGCCCTCGACGCCATTGTCCAGGCCGTCAACCCTCAGGCGTCGTGTCACCCGGTGGCCGTGCACGGCGACGAGAAGCTGGCCTACGAAGCAGTGATCGATCCGGCTGCGGAGGCGGCGCCCGAGGCTCCCGAGATCGGCCTCGCCAAGTTCAGCACGGGCGCCTCGTTCGTCTTTACGCCACGCCGACCCGTCCGGGTCTGAGCGGGATTGGCTCGGGGGGAAGTGTCTGAGTTCAGGAGATCCCGGACACCTGTCGCGAGACATAGCGGACACCAACATGAGTGGGTGTGCGCATGGATCTCGCTGGCTATGTCATCAACGCCGTACTCGTGGAGAAGCGCAGCGTGCGAGAGGTCGCCGCTGCCCACGACGTCTCCAAGACGTGGCTCTATGAGCTCCTAGCTCGCTACCGAGAGCTCGGCGACGCGGGCCTCGTGGCGAAGTCGCGCAGGCCTCGATCCTCGCCGACCGCCCTCGGACCGGTGATCGAGGAGGAGATCGTCGCCCTGCGCAAGTCCCTCACCGAGGAAGGCTTCGACGCCGGCGCCCACACGATCCGCCACCACCTGGTGCGTCGCCACCGCCGCAACCAGGCCGTAGTGCCCTCGGTCGCGACCATTTGGCGGGTGCTGTCGAGGCGGGGCTTTGTCACCCCCCAGCCCCACAAGCGGCCCCAGAGCTCGTGGCGGCGGTTCCAGGCTGATCTGCCCAACGAGTGCTGGCAGGCCGACACCACTCACTGGGTCCTCGCCGGCGGCCGGGACGTTGAGATCCTCAACATCGTCGACGACCACTCCCGACTCTTGGTCGCGGCCCGGGCCTTTGCCCCCACCAGGGCCATCGACGTGGTCCAAAGCTTCCACCAGGCCGCTGGCACCTGGGGCTTTCCGGCCTCGATGCTCACCGACAACGGCGCCATCTTCACCGCCGAGTTCCGCAACGGGCGCTGTGTGATGGAGAACGAGCTGGCCGCCCTGGGGGTGGCCTACAGGCACTCGAGGCCCTATCACCCCCAGACCTGCGGCAAGGTCGAACGCTTCCACCAGACCCTCAAGAAGCACCTGGCCAAGCAGCCTCGGCCCCGCAATCTGGCCCAGCTCCAAGCCCAGCTGGATCGCTTCGCCGACTACTACAACAACGTGCGTCCGCACCGGGCGCTGGGCCGGCACACGCCGGCGGAGGCGTTCGCGGCGAGGACCAAGGCCACCCCCTCGAGCGCGGTCATCGCCCCCGAGGGCCACTACCGAGTGCGGCGCGACCGAGTGGACGACAGCGGCGTGGTGACGCTTCGCTACCGCAGCCGACTGCACCACATCGGCCTCGGTCGGCGCTACAAGCGCCTACGGGTCCTGGTGCTGGTCGCGGACCTCGACGTGCGGATCATCACCGAGGAGGGCGAGCTGATCCGCCAGCTCACCCTCGATCCCACCAAGGACTACCAACCGCAGGACAAAACCTAAGTTGTCCGCGATGTCTCGCGACAGCTGTCCGCGATGTCTCGCGACATCACAATGGTGGAGGTGATGGGACTTGAACCCACGACTTCTACGTTGCGAACGTAGCGCTCTACCGGGCTGAGCTACACCCCCGCGGTGCAGGTCAGGATAGTGGAGCACCTCTAGGCGCTTGGCCGTGGTCAAAATCCGGGTCAGGCGCCATGCGTTCACGCCGCAGACCGCTCGGCGTCCCGGTCGCCCTCGAGGCGGTCACGCCGGTCTTGCTCGCGTTTGGAGTACGCGGCGGCGCGTACCGCCTTGTCGCTCTCGAGGCCCGAGCCGAGGCCACCGCCGACGGTTGCGGCAGACGCGACGAACCAGGCCAGGACGAACAGCTCGCCGTGGCCGACCTTGGTGTGCAGATACCCGCCCACCAGACCGGGGTCGAGAACGAAGTACGCCCACGCCAGGTTCACCACGTAGAGGGCGAGATAACAGATGACCACGCCCACGAGCAGCGTGACCACGGTTGAGGCGTTGTAGAGGCGCGACCGTCCTCGCGCCTGTGGGGAGTCGTCGTCGGGGTGGTCCCAGAGCTTCGCGTCAACGATGAGCCAGACGACGGCGATGGTGATCGACGCGGTCGTGGCCACCACCAGGCGCAACCACGACTGCGAGGTCGCGACGAGCCACACCGAGTTGTTGATCGTGGCCACCGCACCCGTCGCCAGCGCCGCCACCAGCGCCGACTTCAGGCCGGGCACCAAGAGCCACGGGCGGTTCGCGAGCACCATGCCCACCAGCAGGCGCCAGCGACCGCGCCGGCGCGGGAGGGCCACACGGTGCTCGTCCATCGTGTCGGGGTCTGCCAGACCGCTGATCAGCGAGCGCAAGGCATGGCGGGCGCGGGTGTGCATCCGAAAACCGCCCAACGCGGGCAGCGACAGCACTGCGCTCCGTTCCGC
>JAFAUA010000400.1 GCA_019243595.1 Acidimicrobiia bacterium | reverse complement strand
GAAGGCGGTCAGATCGGCTTCCGACACGCGGCCATCCGAGCTGCGCTCGGCATCGTGGACTTCGCCCTCTCGTCCGGCGCGTGCGCTGTCATCTGCGTCCTGCTCACCAAGGACAACCAGCGCTTGGGCGACCTCGCAGCCGGCACCGTCGTCCTCCGCGAGCGCACCGGTCTGCGCCGCCCGACACCGACGACGTTCGCGGCGCCGGTCGGACTCGATGGGTATGCCGAAAGCCTCGATCTCGCGGGCCTCGGGCCGTCCGACTACGGCGTCGTACGCGCCTTCCTTCTTCGGGCCCCGTCACTCCCGCCCCCCGTGCGGGCCAGGCTGGCGGCGCAGGTGGCGGAAAGCGTCGCCAAGCGCGTCCAACCCCCGCCGCCGCCCGGCGTACCGGCCGAGGCGTTCCTCGCATCGGTGGCCGCCGCTTACCGCGCGCGCGGCACCTAGCCTGACACGAAATGACCGTGTACCTCGACCACGCGGCGACCACGCCGATGCGGCCGGAAGCTGTCGAGGCGATGCTGCCGTACTTCACTGGGCGCTTCGGCAACGCTTCCGGCTCCCACGCCGTTGCCCGCGAGGCGCGCAAGGCGCTCGATGAGGCGCGCGACATTGTCGCCGACTGCCTCGGAGCCCGACCCGGTGAGATCGTGTTCACCGGCGGCGGCACTGAAGCCGACAACCTGGCGATCGTCGGCCGACACACGGCGCAGCCGGGTACTGCGGTGTGCACTGCGGTCGAGCACCACGCCGTACTCCACGCGTGTGGCGCGCTGTCCGAGTCGCGCGTCGTCCCGGTAACGGCCGACGGCGTCGTCGACCTGGACGCACTCACAGGCATGCTCGACCCGTCGGTCACCGTGGTGTCGGTGATGCTCGCCAACAACGAGGTCGGCGCGATCCAGCCTCTCGCCGAGGTCTCCGACGCGGTGCGCGCCGCCGCGCCTGACGCCGTGCTGCATACGGATGCGGTGCAGGCGTTCTCCTGGCTCGATGTTGCCCGCCTGGGGGCGGCTGCCGATCTCGTCGCCGTGAGCGCCCACAAGTTCGGTGGCCCCAAGGGCGTCGGCGCGCTCGTTGTACGCGAGGGCGTCGATGTCGAGCCCATCATCCATGGCGGCGGCCAGGAGCGCGACCGGCGCAGCGGTACGTACAACGTCGCCGGCATCGTCGGCATGGCGGCCGCCATGCAGTCGACGGTCGCCGGCCGAGCAGCGACAGTCGAGCGTGTCGCCGCCCTCCGCGACCGGTTGGCCGACGGCCTGCTCGCCGCCATCCCCGACGGCTCGGAGACCGGAGACCGCGCCAACAAGATCGCCGGCAACTGCCACCTGTGCTTCGAGGGGGTCGAGTCCGAGTCCCTGCTCGTGCTCCTCGACGGAGCGGGCGTCTGCGCAGCGGCAGGGTCGGCGTGCCAGTCGGGTGCAATCGAACCCTCCCACGTGCTGACCGCCATGGGCGTACCAGCTGAGCGGGCGATGGGCGCCCTCCGCCTTTCGCTCGGTTCGACGACCACAGAGGCCGATGTCGACCTAGCGCTCGAGGTCATCCCGCCCGCCGTCGAACGTCTCCGTCGCGCGTCGTGAGGGTGCTCGCCGCCATGTCGGGCGGTGTCGACTCGTCGGTCGCGGCGGCCCTTCTCCTCGAGGCCGGGCACGATGTCGTCGGCGTCACCATGCGCCTGTGGGAGGGCGACGTCGAGGGCACCTGTTGTTCGGTGGCCGAGATCGATGACGCCCGCCGTGTTGCCCAGCAGCTCGGCATCGACCACTGGGTGTTCCGGTTCACTGATGACTTCGAAGAGCGGGTCGTGCAGCCCTACGCGGCCGCCCACGCCGCCGGCCTCACGCCCAATCCCTGCATCGAGTGCAACCGGCACGTGAAGTTCGACCGGCTGCTGCGGCGCGCCAGCCAGCTCGGCTTCGACGCCGTCGCCACCGGCCACCACGCACGCATCCGTCGTGACAGCGACGGGAGCATGCATCTCCTGCGAGGAGCCGACCCGGCCAAGGACCAGTCCTACGTGC
>JAFAUA010000333.1 GCA_019243595.1 Acidimicrobiia bacterium | reverse complement strand
CTGGCCTCAGAGTTCGCGCCCAAGGTGCGGGTCAACGCCATCGAGGTCGGAAGCGTGGCGACGTCGGCGCTGGACTACGTCGCCGACAACAAGGAGATCCGCGACGAGATGATTGCCCACACGCCGATGGCGCGCCTCGGCGACGTGGAGGACATCGCCGCGTGCGTGCTGTACCTGGCGTCGCCGGCCGCCTCGTGGATCACCGGCAAGGTCTTCGAGGTCGACGGCGGGATCGAGCACCCGCAGATGACGATCCCGACGACACCCCTGTAAACGCGGACCGGCGGCGCCCGAAGGGCGCCGCCGGGTTGTTTGGGGCCGCGGGACGACGTTGTCCCGCTTCTGGGGAGTGCGTCAGGCAGCGACGCGGGGACGCTGCGGATGACGCTCTTGGGCCGGCTTGCCTTCCGAGGACCCGAGGTACCCGAACGCGACCCGCCAGACCGTGGCGAACGATCCGACGACGAAGCCGGTGAACCAGTGGCCCATCCAGGCGTCGCTCACGCTCATGTGCCATCCCTTGAACATCGAGAAGTCCAGGGCGATGGCCGCCCCGATCGCCAGCGCGTACGTGAGCAGCGCATTGAAGCGAGCGAGAACGGGTACGTAGTCCTCCAGCAGGTCGGCGACCTTGAGCACCGCCAGCCCGAGCAGGGCCACGATGGCGAAGGTGTACATGCTTGTTGCCTCCTTGGGTGGTGGATCCCACCCGACTGTTTGGACTCTGGATCGCGGTCGCGGGTAACTCGCGAGGCGCGAGCATCCGCCAATTCACGTTGCGTTCCCGATAAGACTGATGACACGTCCCCCTAACGGAGGAGCAATCGCCGATGGCGTCGTACGAGGGTTACTGCGTGAAGTGCCGTGAGAAGCGGCAGTTCGAAGGTCAGGAAGTCGAGCTGGCAAACGGTCGTCGCGCTGCGCAGGGCACCTGCCCGGTGTGTGGCACGAAGATGAACCGCATGCTCGGAAAGAAGTAGAAGGCGCCCAAGTAGCGTGGGCTTCCGTGCCCACGCGTCCTTCCAAGGAGTTGGTCGCGGTCCCGAACCCGCATCCGGGGCGCGACTACGAGGTGCGCTGCGAGACGCCTGAGTTCACGTGCGTCTGCCCAATGACGGGTCAGCCCGACTTCGCCCAGGTGACGATCACCTACACACCGGGCGAGTCGATTGTCGAGCTGAAGTCGCTCAAGCTGTACCTCTGGAGCTACCGCGACGAGGGTGCGTTCCATGAGGACGTCACCAATCGCATCCTCGACGACCTCGTCGCGTGCGTGGCGCCGAGGCAGATGACGGTCACCAGCGACTGGAACGTCCGCGGCGGCATCCACACGACGGTGACGGCCTCGACCCCCTAAGGTCCGGGCTCATGCCCATCCTCGAGGAGCACCACGACTTCGCTCACCCCGTGGAGTCCGACTCGGCGTGGAGTGAGTCGTATTACTTCAACTGCTACGACCCCGATATCGACGTCGGTTTCTTCACGCGCCTCGGCATCCGCCCCAACGAGGGGACGATGGACGTCGGGTTGTCGGTGTGGCTGCCGGGCTCCGAGCTGTCGGTCGTCAGGGGAGTGCGCGACCAGGGGGTGATGGTCGACACCGGCTTGGAGGTCGCCGGTGTCACCTACGAGCGGCTGGCGCCACTCAAGGAATGGCGCATCACGTGCGACGCCGATGCGATCGTGCTCGAGCTCGGCAAGGACGGGGGCATGCACCCCGGCAAGCTGGCGATGGACGTGACGTTCTCGGCACTCATTCCGGCGATCGGTACCGACGGTCAGGGAAAGAAGAGCGAAGGCGTCAGTGCCGAGACCGCGAACAGCGTCGGCCGCGGTCACCTCGAGCAGGCCGGCCGCTGGTCGGGCTGGATCGAAGCCGACGGTCAGCGTTTCCGACTCGGACCTGAAGCCCGTGGCAACCGCGACAAGTCGTGGGGGCCGCGGAAGTGGGGCGGCCCCAAGATGTGGCGTTGGTTCTCCATCAACATCGGTGACGACGTCCACTTC
>JAFAUA010000320.1 GCA_019243595.1 Acidimicrobiia bacterium | reverse complement strand
GCCACGCCTTCGCCGTCGGGGACGAGGGCCAGGGCGTTGGCCCCGGCGGCCGCCGCCAGCTGGTGGGAACCCTGGCCGCCCACGGGGCGCACCCGCCAGTGCCCGTCGTCCCCCACCGAGGCGACCACGCGCACCAGATGGAGCTTGCCGTCGGGGCGGCGGCGGATGGGCTCGGCGACGATGGCCTGCGTCTTCGGCCGGAAGATCCGACGGTGGCCCGCCATCTGGCGCAGCGCCGGGCGGGCGAACAGTTCGAACGACACCATCGATGACACCGGGTTGCCGGGAAGGCCGAACACGGGCTTGCCCTTCACCGTGCCGAACGCCAGCGGCTTGGCCGGCTTGATGGCGACCTGCCACCAGCGCATCGAGCCCAACCGGTCGAGCACGGCTTTGACGTAGTCGAAGTCGCCGACGCTGACGCCGCCGCTGGTCACGAGCGCGTCGCAAGTGTCGAGCCCGCGCTCGACGGCGGCGGCGAGGACCGACTCATCGTCGGGCGCCAGCCCGAGGTCGACCGGCGTGAACCCTGACTGTCGCACGAGGGCGAGCAGCGCCGGACGATTCGAGTCACGGATCTGGCCCGGTCGCAGTTCCTCCGGTCCGTCGACCAGCTCGTCGCCCGTCGAGAGCACGCCGACACGGGGTCGGGGGAACACGGGCACCCGCCGGTAGCCGAGGCTGGCGAGGACGCCGAGGTGGGCCGGGGTCAACACGGTGCCGGCTTCGACGACGACGTCACCGGGCTGCAGGTCGTCCCCCGCACGACGCACGTGGTCGCCAATCTCGGCGCGCTGCTCGATGACGACGACATCGCCGGAGGTCTGCGTGCGCTCGACCATCACCACCGCGTCGGCGCCCGACGGCATCGGTGCGCCGGTCATGATGCGGGCCGCCTCGCCGGTACCAACGTGCACGTCGCTCGGGTCTGCGCCCGCAGCGAGCGTCGCCACCACTTTGAGCTCGACGGGCGCGTCGGCGGTGTCGACGGCGCGCACGGCGAAGCCATCCATCGCCGTGTTGTCGAACGGCGGCACCTTCTCCTCCGCCGCGACCGGCATCGAGGTAACGCACCCCAAGGCGTCCTGGAGGTCGACGGCGCGCGGCGTCAGCGGTAGGCACTCGCGCAACACCGCGGCCTGGACCTCTTCGAGCGGAGCCAGGCTCACCGGCTCGCGCCGGCGCCGCGCGGCACTTGGCGGCCGCCGGGCTCGGCCTCTTCGACGCGGTTGCGGCCGTTCCCCTTGGCTCGGTACAGCGCGCCATCGGCGGCCGCGAGCAGGTCGGGGCCCGACAGCCCGTGGTCGGGGTAGGCGGCGGCGCCGACCGAAACGGTCACGGCGATCGACGCGTCGCCGGCGGCGAACGGCTCCTTGGCCACGACCTCGCGCACCTTGCCGGCCAGCCGCATCGTGCCCTGCACCGGCGTCTTCGGCAGGATCAGAGCGAACTCCTCGCCTCCGAAGCGGGTCACGACGTCGACCTCGCGCGTGGCGTCGGTGAGGCGGCGGGCCAGCTCGACGAGCACGGCGTCGCCGGCCTGGTGGCCGAACTGATCGTTGACGCTCTTGAAGTGGTCAAGGTCGACGAGCAGCAGGCCGAACGGTTCCTGGAACCGGACGGCGCGCTGCAGTTCCTCGTTGATGCGCAGATCGAACAGCCGGCGGTTCCAGAGACCGGTGAGCCCGTCGGTGATCGACAGGCGGGTCGCCTCCTCATACAGGAAGGTGTTCTCGATGGCGGTCTCGGCCTGGTGCATCAGGCTCTGGAGCAGGTGCACGTCGTCGTCACTGAACTGCTCCGCCGGGCCGCGGCCATACAGGGCGAGGACCCCGATGGCGTGGTTGCCGCGGCGGAGGGGAATGGCGACGGCCGCGTCGGCGATCGGCTCGGACGGCGAGAGCTCGGCGCCGCCGGGAACGTGGACGACGTCGTCGCGCGCGACCGCGGCGCCGGCGACCCCTTCGCCGGCGTCGAGCTGGTTGCCCTCCAGCTCGCAGCGGTAGCACGACATGGCTCGCAGGGCGCCGCCCGCGGGTGCCACCGCGTAGAAGACGCCGCACGTGGCGCCCACCGACAGGGCGCTGGTCTCGAGCACCGCCGAGATGATCCCGGAGCGGTCGTGGGTGACGGTCAGGGCGTCGCCCAAGCGGTTCAGTGCCGAACGGAAGGCGACGTCCCGCTCCTCGATCTCGGTCCGCTGGGCCCGGATACGGTCGAGCATCTGGTTGAAGGCGTCGGCCAGCTCGGCGAGCTCGGGCGTGGCGTCGGGCGCCTCGAGGTCGACGTCGGCGGGCGATCCGCTTTCGGTCCCCACCGCCTCGACGGCGGCGGCCAGCTGGCGGACGAATTTGGCGACACGGTCGTCCAGGGTCATGCCGCCTCTACGCGTTCGAGGTCGGGTTCGTCGCCTCGGGCCAGGCGCACCAGGTTGCCTGCGTGGCGGGCGACGACGAGCGCAGCCAGGGCGCCCATCCCTGCCTTCTCCCACCCGGGCCTGTCGAGGGCGAGCACCGCCAGGGGCGTGGCGCCGATGACGGCGATGGAGGCGATCGAGGCCTTCCCCGTGCCGCGGGCGATGGCCAGCCACATGCCGACGAGGGGTGCGGCCACGAGCGGCTCGGTCACGGCAACCGTGCCCGCGGCCGTGGCCACGCCGCGGCCGCCGCGGAAGCGGCGGAAGACCGGGAAGACGTGGCCGAGCACGGCCGCCAGCCCGCACGCCAGGCCCAACCGAGGGCCGCCAACCGCTCGGCCGACGCCGGTGGCCACCGCTCCCTTCGCCGTGTCGCCGAGGAAGACGGCGACGCCCGCCTTGGTGCCCGCCAGGCGGTAGACGTTCGACGCCCCGGGGTTCCCCGAGCCCTCCTTGGTCGGGTCGTGGCCGGCCAGGCGGGCCACGATGAGCGCGGTCGGAAACGTGCCGAGCAGGTAGGAAAGGGCCAGGAGGCCACCAGCACCGACGCCCATTGGGTCATGGTACGAGGGAAGGTTCTGTGCAGTGGTGGCGTTCACTGTGCTGGCGGTCACGCTTGGGGATTTGCCAAGCTGGTGCCGGAGGAAGTGAACGAATGCCGACTTACGAATACGCGTGCAAGGAGTGCGGCGAGCACGTCGAGGTGGTCCAGTCCTTCAAGGACGACCCCCTGACCGAGTGCCCGGCGTGCGGCGGACCGTTGCGCAAGGTCTTCGCGCCGGTCGGGATCGTCCTCAAGGGCAGTGGCTTCTACAAGACCGACAGCCGGGCGGCCGGCGGCTCCAAGGGCGCCACCAAGGAGAAGAAAGAGTCGTCGTCCACGGAGTCGACGTCGTCCTCCTCTGAGACCAGGAGCGACTCCTCCAAGGCCGACTCGAAGCCCAAGGAGAAGAAGGCCGAGTCCAAGTCGGCTTGAGCCTCCCTCAGGCCGAGATCGGCGTCTTCGGCGGGTCGGGGTTCTATGAGTTCCTCGACGACGTCGAGGAGGTCGCCGTACAGACGCCGTTCGGGGCGCCCTCGTCGCGCGTGCGGGTCGGCGAGCTCGGCGGACGGCGGGTCGCGTTCCTGGCGAGGCACGGCACCGGCCACGAGGTGCCCGCCCACCGGGTCAACTACCGGGCCAACCTGTGGGCGCTGCGCCGCCTCGGCGTCACCCGGGTGATCGGGCCCTGTGCCGTCGGCTCACTCCAGCCGCACGTGCGTCCTGGCGAGTTCGTTGTGTGCGACCAGGTGGTCGACCGGACGAAGGCCCGTGACGACACCTTCTTCAACGGCCCGGTCGTGAACCACATCTCCTTCGCCGAGCCGTACTGCCCGGAGCTCCGGCGCGTCGTCACCGACGGGGGTCGGGCCGAAGGGATCACCGTCCACGGCGAGGGCACCGTGGTGGTGATCGAGGGGCCGCGGTTCTCGACACGGGCCGAGTCCCAATGGTTCCGGTCGATGGGCTGGCACGTGGTGAACATGACCCAGTACCCCGAGGTCGCCCTGGCCCGGGAGCTGGGCATGTGTTACGGCAACGTCAGCCTGGTCACCGACTACGACGCCGGCCTCGAGGGCGTCGACGGCATCGAGGCGGTGACAATGGAGACGATCTTCAAGGTCCTCGACGAGAACATCGACCGGTTGCGGAGGCTGCTGTTCCGGGCCATCCCGCAGATCCCCCTCGATCGGGCCTGCGCCTGCGGAGAAGCCCTGGATCCGGGCTCCCTGTCGCTTTAGGCTCGCAGCGCGCGCTTCCCCCGCGATTTCCCCGCGTGAAGGAGCGCTTGCGTGTGCTGTCCCGGTCGCCGTTGACGTACTGGGTTGTGGTTGGCGGCCTGGCCCTCGTCACCACTCTCGCCGTATCGGGGTTGCTGGGCCGGGCGCGCAGCGAGGCGGCGCGCTACGGGTCGGCGAAGCCGGTGCCGGTGGCGACGCGTGACATCGCCGTCGGCGCGCCGGTCGGTGCGTCCGACGTTGAGGTTCGGTCCTTGCCCGCTTCCCTGGTGCCGTCGGACGCGATGGGCGGTGTCGACCAGGCCCGCGGACGCGTTGTGCTCGTGGCCGTGTTCGCCGGCCAGGCCGTCGTTCGCCGACAACTGGCGCCGTTTGGACTCACCGGCGCGGCCGCCCTGCTCCCGGCCGGCAAGCAAGGAATCTCGGTGTCGGCCGGTCCGGCGGCCGCCAAGTTGAGCAAGGGCGACACGGTCGACGTCCTCGCCACCTTCGATCCCGCGACGGCACCCGGCAAGGAGCCGACGTTTCCGGTCGCCGTCGCCTCGCTCACGATCGACGTCGGCAGCGACGCCGTGACGATCGCCGTGGATCCCGAGGAAGCCAAGCGGGTGGCGTTCGCGATTGCTCACGGCGCGGTGACGGTGGTCCTCTCGTCTCCTGTCAGATGAAGAGGAGCGTGCAGAGGCCGCCGAACGCCAGGCAGTAGATGCCGAACGGCCACAGCGTGCGCGTCTCGAAGAAGCTCATCAGGAAGCGTACGGCGACGTAGGCGGCCACTGCCGCGGCAATGGCGCCGACCAACGACTGGCCGCGCACACCGTTGCCGAGATGGCCGAACAGGTCGGGCAGCTTGATCAGCCCGGCGCCGAAGATGATCGGCGTGGCGAGAAGGAACGAGAACCGGGCCGCGTCCTCGTGGTCGAGACCGCGCGCCAGCCCCGCGATCATCGTTATGCCCGAGCGGCTGATCCCCGCGAAAAGTGCTCCGATCTGGGCGACACCGACCGCCACCGACTCCTTGAAGTCGAGCGTGTCGAGCCGGCGACCGACTTCAGTTTCGCTCTCCGTGGACGCGTGCGTTCGCACGAGCTCCCGCACCTCGGCGCGCCGGCGGTAGCGGTCGCCGGCCAACAGCATGAGACCGTTCACCATCAGGAACACAGCCGCGGCCAAGGGCTTGGCGAACACCGTGCGCAGCTCGTGTTCGAGCAGCAGCCCGGTGATGCCGGCCGGGATGGTGGCGACGACGAGCAACCACGCCAGGCGCTCGTCGGGCGTCTCGATGCGCCGCTTGGCGATGCTGGTGAAGAAGCCGCCGATGATGCCGTACCACTCCTTGCGGAAATAGACGAGCAGGGCGATCGCCGTGCCGACATGTAAAGCCACGAGGAACGCCAGATAGAACGACTCGCTCTGGGACTGCGCCTTGGCCAGCGAATCCCAGCCCAACAGCTTCGGGATGACGACCGAGTGCCCGAGGCTCGAGATCGGGAACAGCTCGGTGACGCCCTGCAGCAGGCCGATGACGACGGCCTGAAAGTACGAGAGCGCGTGGGACGCGGCGGCGAGGACCAAGGGGCTAGCTCGTCGCGCGCGCAGGCGCCGTCGTGAACCAGGCGCCGATGAGCGCCACCACGGCGACGGCGAGCGCCGCCAGCCCGTGCTTGGTGTGGTGCTTGGTCACGTGGGCCGCGTGCCCGGGGAAGAACGAGGGCAGCGCGTTGGCCGCCGTCACCAGGTACACGACAGCAATCACGACGAAGACGACGGCAACGGCGATCAGCAGCCACGTGAGCGGGCGCATTTGGATGCGGGGCGTGGTCGACATAAGTCCGGAGGCTAGGAGAACCCCGGGTTAGCGGACGGTCAGGAACCGCTCAGGCTGACGTCAGCAATCACGACGGTGACGCCGGCCGCGCCGCCGGGCAGCCACTCCAGGTCGGAACCGACGGCAGTCACGTCCTGGAGCATGCGCTGCAGCGTGGAGGCGACAGTCGCCTCCCGGACCGGCTCGGCCAGCGTCCCGTTGCGGATCATCAGTCCTTCGACGCCGACCGAGAAGTCGCCGCTCACGGGGTTGGCACCCGAGTGCAAGCCGATGGCCGAACGGACGAGCAGGCCGTCGCCGACCTCGGCCAGCAGCTGGTCCTGGGGCTTTTCGCCGGGCACCAGGCTGAGGGCCCGGGCGCCGACGCTCGGCGTCGACTTGAAACCGGCGCGCACGGCGGACCCGGTCGTGGCGAACCCGGCGCGGCGCCCCGTGTAGGTGTTGTGCAAGAACCCGTGGAGGATCCCGCCGTGGATGAGCGCGTTGTGGCGCGTCGCCAGACCCTCCGAGTCGTAGGGCGCCGCGCCGAAGGCCTCGGGGTTCGTCGGGTCGTCGGTCAGCGTAAAGATCGAGGAAGCGACGGACTCGCCGACGCGGTCGGCGAACATCGACCGGCCCTTCAGCACCGCCTCGCCCGACATCGCCGACGAGAGCACGCCGAGGAACGACGCGGTCACGAGCGGATCGAGGACGACAGTGATCTTTCTGCTCGACGGTTGCTTGGCACCGAGCATCTGCGTCGCCCGCTCGGCCGCCATGTTCGCCGCCTTGGCCACGTCGAGCTCGTCGGGGTGGCGGCCGACGGAGTAGCCGTAGCCGGTCTGGGTACCCGCCCCTTCGCCCGCCAGCGCGTAGGCGTACACGGATGCGACCGTGCGCTGCACATGGGCCCGCACGCCGGAGCTCGACGCCACCGCGGCCTCGACCGACGCATCGCCGTACTCAGCGGTCTCCACGCCGCGGATCCGCGCGTCGGCCGCGCGCGTCGCCCGCTCGACCTCGAGGGCGAGGGCCACCTTGCCCTCGGCGGCGACGTCGGCCAGGTCGGCGCGGAACAGGTCGAGCTCGGCGGGTGTCACGCCGTCGGGGTCGGGGAGCCCGAGGAACTCGTCCTCGGTGCCGAAGCCTGCGTTGTCGCGCGCTTCGGCGAGGGCTTCGGCGACCGCCTCGTCGTCGAGCGAGCCCGCGTAGGCGAATCCCTGACGGTGATCCTTGACGACACGCACGCCGACACCCTCGGTCTCGGCCGACGACAATGACTCGACCTCGCCGTCGAAAACCTTGACGTCGGTGTCGCGCGTGCGGGCCACGTACGCCTCAACCTGTTCGTCGGCCGCGGCCTGGGCCGCAACCCGCTCGGCGATGGAGAGGAGCCCGTCGGCCATCTACGCGGCGGTGCCGCCGATGGTGATCGAGCCCACCCGCAGCGTCGGCTGGCCCGATGACACAGGCACGCCCTGGCCATCCTTGCCGCACGTTCCGGCCCACGTGTCGAAATCGTTGGCGACGGCGTCGATGAGCTGCAAGGTCTCTGGGCCGTTGCCGATGAGGTTGGCCGAGCGGATCGGGTCGGTGATCTCGCCGTTCTCGATCATGTAGGCCTCGGTGATGCCGAAGACGAAGTCGCCGGTCGCGGTGTTCACCTGTCCGCCACCGAGCTGGACGCAGTACACGCCGTACGGCGTCTGGCGGATGATCTCGTCGGGATCCTCTTCGCCCTCGAGCACGTAGGTGTTGGTCATGCGCACCATCGGAAGGTGCTGGTAGCTCTGGCGGCGGCCGTTGCCCGACGACCTCCGACCTTCCTTGCGGGCCCGCAGGAAGTCCCACATGTAGTCGGTGAACACGCCGTTCTCGATCAGCGTGTTGCGCTGGGCGGGGTTGCCCTCGTCGTCGACCGCGTAGGTGCCCCACTCGCGTGCGTAGGTGCCGTCGTCGACGAGGGTGACCAGCGGGCTGGCGACCTGCTCGCCGACACGCCCACGAAAGACGCTGGCGTCCTTGCCGACCAGGTCGGCCTCGAGACCATGGCCGCACGCCTCGTGGAACAGGACGCCGCCTGCGCCCTTCTTGAGCACAACGGGCAGCTTGCCGCTCGGCGCCGGACGGGCCTTGAGCATCTCGAGGGAACGGCGGGCGGCCGTACGTCCGATGTCCTCGACGTCGATCTCGTCGTACAGCTCGAAGCCGATCGTGCGCCCCGGTGCTTCGAAGCCGGTCTGCATCCCGGTGTCGCCGACGGCCACGCACTGGACCATGAAGCGGGTTCGCACCTGGTCGTCCTCGACCAGGACGCCGTCGCTGTTGGCGATGAGGATGCGGCGGCGGCTGTCGGCGGTCGCCGCGCTCACCTGGCGGATGGAGTCGCCCTCCCCGCGAGCCGCAGCCTCGGCGCGCTGCAGGAGCTCGACCTTGGCGGCCTTGGGCACGTCGGCGGGCATCACCTGGACGTCGTGAGGCCGGGCGACCTCTCGGCGGGTGACGGCCACCTCCTTCACGCCGCCCCCGCCGCCGCGAGCCGCAGCGGCGGCGGCTTCCGCGGCCGTGGTCAGGCCGTTCTCGGAGAGGTCGGCGGTGTGGGCGAAGCCGGTCGTGTCGCCGCGGACGACGCGGATGCCGGCGCCCCGGTCGAGGCCCGACGTCAGCTCCTCGATGCGGCCGTCGTCGAGACGGGCTGACGAGCTCCGCTTGTCCTCGGCGAAGACCTCTGCGAACTCGCCACCGCTGCGCAGCGCCGTCCCTAGGACGCGCTGGAGGACGGACTCTTCGATCATCGGCGGAACTCCCTCCTACCCCGGTTCGCCGGGGCGATGGGGC
>JAFAUA010000296.1 GCA_019243595.1 Acidimicrobiia bacterium | reverse complement strand
GCCCTCGAGGCCGAGCTTGGTGATGTTCGAGCGAGCCCGCAGCAGGGCGGTGCCGCCGCCGGGGACAACGCCCTCTTCGATCGCCGCGCGGGTCGCCGAAAGCGCGTCCTCGATGCGGTGCTTCTTCTCCTTGAGCTCCACCTCGGTGGCGGCGCCCACGCGCACGACGGCGACGCCGCCGGCCAACTTGGCCAGGCGCTCCTGGAGCTTCTCGCGGTCCCAGTCGGAGTCGGTGTCCTCGATTTCCCGCTTGATCTGGGCGATGCGGCCCTGCACGTCGTCGGACGAGCCGGCGCCCTCGACGATCGTGGTGTCGTCCTTGGTGATCTCGACGCGGCGGGCCCGGCCCAGGAGGTCGAGGGTGACGTTCTCGAGCTTGAGGCCGACCTCCTCGGAGATGACCTGGCCGCCGGTGAGGGTGGCGATGTCCTGGAGCATGGCCTTGCGCCGCTCGCCGAAGCCGGGCGCCTTCACGGCCACGGACACGAACGTGCCGCGGATCTTGTTGACGACGAGCGTCGCGAGGGCCTCGCCCTCGACATCCTCGGCGATGATCAGCAGCTGCTTGCCGCCCTGCATCACCTTCTCCAGCACCGGCAGCATGTCGTGCACGGCGCTGATCTTCTGGTTGGCGATGAGGATGTACGGGTCGTCGAGGATCGCTTCCTGGCGCTCAGGGTCCGTGACGAAGTACGGCGACAGGTATCCCTTGTCGAACTGCATGCCCTCGGTGAACTCGAGCTCCATGCCGAAGGTGTTCGACTCCTCGACCGTGACAACGCCGTCCTTGCCGACCTTGTCGATGGCGTCGGCGATGACGTCGCCGATGTTCGGGTCAGCGGCCGAGATGGATGCCACCTGGGCGATCTCGGACTTGTCGTCGATCTCCTTGGCCTGGGCCTTGATGCTCTCGACGGCCGCGGCCACGGCCTTGTCGATGCCCCGCTTGAGGGCCATCGGGCCGGCGCCGGCGGCGACGTTGCGGAAGCCCTCGCGCACGAGCGCCTGAGCGAGCACCGTCGCGGTGGTGGTGCCGTCGCCCGCCACGTCGTTGGTCTTGGTGGCGACCTCCTTCACCAGCTGGGCACCCATGTTCTCGAACGGGTTCTCCAGCTCGACTTCCTTGGCGATGGTGACGCCATCGTTGGTGATGGTGGGCGCGCCGAACTTCTTTTCGAGCACCACGTTGCGGCCGCGAGGGCCGAGGGTGACCTTGACGGCGTCGGCCAGTTTGTCGACGCCCTTCTCGAGGTCGCGGCGCGCGGCCTCGTCGAACTGCAGCATCTTCGGCATGTGGGTTCCTTACTTCTTCTTGGACTTGCCCTCGGACACGGCCAGCACGTCGCGGCTGGTGAGGATCAGCAGGTCCTCGCCGTCAATCGTGATCTCGGTCCCGCCGTACTTGCTGTAGACGACCGTGTCGCCGACCTTGACGTCGAGCGGGATCAGCTCGCCGGTCTGCTCGGACCGCCGGCCCGCGCCCACGGCGAGGACCTCGCCGAACTGGGGCTTCTCCTTGGCCGTGTCGGGAATGACGATCCCGCTGACCGTGGTCTCTTCGGCCTCGTTGGGCCGTACGACGATGCGATCTTCGAGGGGCTTGAGGTTCATCCTGCCTCCGGTTAGCACTCTCCTAGGACGAGTGCTAACCCTATCGAGGCCCAGGGCCTTAGTTCAAACGGGCAGGCTGAGATTCGGGCTGACACCCACATCGAGCGCCGTCGGACCGTCGGATTGCAGGCGCCACCACCCGGCCGCCGCCACCATCGCCGCGTTGTCGGTGCACATGGCCCGGCTGGGAAGCACCGCCCGAAGCCCCCGGGCCGCGCACTCGGCCGCCGTGCGCTCCCGGAGGAGGGTGTTGGCCGCCACACCCCCGCCGATGCACAGCGTCTCGGCCCCGCACTCTTCGGCGGCCCGCACGGCCTTGGCGACGAGGACGTCGACGACCGCCGTCTGGAACGAGGCGGCGACGTCGGGCGTGCTGACGTCAGGGTTCTTGCGGACGTAGTTGATGACCGCGGTCTTGAGGCCGCTGAAGGAGAAGTCGTAGCCGTCGTCCATCATGGCCCTGGGGAAGGCGATGGCCTCGGGGTCGCCGGTCGCGGCGGCTTCCTGGATGGCCGGCCCGCCCGGGTAGCTCAGGCCGAGGAAGCGGGCGACCTTGTCGAAGGCCTCGCCGGCGGCGTCGTCGACCGTGCTGCCGAGAATCCGGTAGCGCCCGTGGTCCTTCATGTCGACGAGCATCGTGTGGCCGCCGGAGACGAGCAGCGCCACCAGCGGGGGCTTGAGATCGGGCTCCTCGAGCATGGCCGCGTACAGGTGGGCCTCCATGTGGTTGACGCCGACGAAGGGCACGTCCCACACGAGGGCCAGGGCCTTGGCCGCGCTCACGCCGATGAGAAGGGCGCCCGCCAAACCGGGGCCGACGGTCGCGGCCACGGCGTCGACGCCGTCGGTGATGCCGCCCTCGACGAGCGCTTCGGCGGTGACCGGCGTGAGCAGCTCGACGTGGGCCCGGCTGGCGATCTCGGGCACGACCCCACCGAAGCGGGCGTGGAGGTCGACCTGGCTGGAGACGACCGACGAGAGGATCGCCGCGCCGTTGGCGACGACCGCGGCCGCGGTCTCGTCGCACGACGTCTCGATGCCGAGCACGAGGAAGGGGTCGATGCGCGCCTCGGCGCCCCCGCCGTTCGCTACCACGCCCGGGGCTCCTCGATGATCGTGCGTCCCGGGATCGACTTCTCGATCTTTTCGAGACGCTCGGCGTACTCCTCGCTGTCGACGTCGTCGGCCCACATGACCAGCGCGTCTTCGTTGGTCTCCACGTAGTAGTTCTTGCGGATCCCGCACGGCCGGAAGCCGAACTTGCGGTAGAGCTCCTGGGCGGCCTTGTTGCCGACACGCACCTCGAGCGTGAGGCTGGTCGCTCCTCTCGCGATCGCCTGGCGGGCCAGGCCCATCAGCAGCCGGGTAGCGATCTTGTGGCGGTGCCACGCCGGGTCCACCGCGATCGTCGTGACGTGCCCGTCGTCGACGGTCATCATCAGGCCCGCGTAGCCGGCGACCACGCCGTCGACGCGGGCCACGTAGTACACGCGCGTGCTGCGCAGGGCCAGCTCGCTCATGAACAGGCTGAGCGACCACGGCCGCGGGTACACCTGGACCTCGATGCGCATGACCGAGCGCAGGTGGCGCCGGCGCATGGGCACCAGCTGCACGTCGAGGTCGAGCGAGCGGTCTTCGTCGCGAACCGCCATGGCGCTACCCCGCCTGCCTTTGGCGGTCGCGCGTCTCCCAGTTGATCTCGGCGTCGGCCTTGCGGAGGTACAACGGCTTGAGCTCCCACGGCGGCACGAACTCCTCGCGCAGGGCCTTGGGATGGGCGAGCTCGACGAGGGCGGCGGCCGAGGGATAGGCGTCGCCCAGGTCGCCGAACTCGGTGCGCGCCACCTCGGAGAACACGCTCGGGTAGCGCAGGGCGCCGTCGCCGACGACCAGGCACTCCTCGCCCGACGCCAGCAGCTCCCACGCCAGGTCCTCGGGCTTGCCGAGCGTGTACTCGGAGAGACGCTGGGCGCCGCCGGGCACGTGCCGGTACAAGGCGTAGAACACCTCGCCCCTGCGAGCGTCGAGGACGGCCACGATCAGGCGGTTGGTGTAGCGGACGCGGAACGCCAGCAGGTCGAGGCTCGAGACCCCGATCATCGGGATTCGCAACGTCTGGGCGAGTGCCTTGGCCGTGGCGATGCCAACGCGTAGGCCGGTGAACAAGCCGGGGCCGACGTCGACGGCGATGGCACCCAGCTCGTCGAACTCGATGAGGGCGTGCTTGCGGACGAAGTCGATCGCCGGGGCGAGCGTCTCGGCGTGTCGCTGGCCACGCGCCGAATGGAACGACGCCAGCACGCCTTCGTGGCCGCCGATCGCGCACCCCACCTGGGGCGTGGCGCTTTCAATCCCGAGGATGAGCATCAGCTCTCAACCAGCCAGCGGTCGAGTGCGCCCTGCAGCGCGTCGTGGCGCGTCGCCCAAGTCGAGCCCGAACCGCGCAGACGGACCACCCGAGCATCGTCGTCGTCGCCCAGCTCCAGCCGCACCTCGAGGAACTCGGGCGGGAGGGCAGGAATCACGGCGTCGCCCCACTCGATCAGTGTGACGCCGTCGTGGTCGAGGAGCTCGCCAAGGCCGAGGTCGAGCAGCTCCTGCAGGTGCTCGAGGCGGTAGGCGTCGACGTGCACGATCGGGAAGGAGCCGTCGTAGGTGTGGACGAGCACGAAGGTGGGGCTGGTGATCGGCTCTTCCACCTTGAGCGCCCTGCCGAACCCCTGCACGAACGTGGTCTTGCCCGCGCCCAGGTCGCCGGCGAGCAGGATGAGGTCGCCCGGACGCGCCACCGCTGCGAGCTCGGCGGCCATGGCGCGGGTGTCGTCGGCGGACTTGGTATGGGCGGTCAGCACTTGGCGAGCTCTTGCTTGGCGCGCACGAGGTCGGCGCGCATCTTGGAGATCACGTCACTGCCGCCGCCCTGGAGAGCCGCCGACGGATGGAACGTCGGCACCAGCTTGACGTCGCCGTAGTCGTAGGTCTGGCCGCGCACCTTGGTGATGCCCTGGGCGGTGTTCAGCAGCAGCTTGGTGGCGAAGTTCCCGAGGGTGACGATGACCTTGGGCCCGATGAGCTTGACCTGTGCCTCGAGATACGGCCGGCACTGCTCGATCTCTTCCGGTTTCGGATCACGGTTGCCTGGAGGGCGGCAATTGTGGACGACGCCACCTGTCGTCACGAAGTTGTGCGTGTCTTCCACGTCGATGCAAAAAAACGTCGTGTCCGTGCGCGGGCGGTGTGTGGTCTCGACTACGTCCACCTCGTCATAGAACACCTCGGCCTCGGTCCGCTCGAACAGTGTCGGATCGAACGACCGCTCACGCTCGATCTCCGGATGCAACTTGTAGCGCATCGGAGACGGGACGAACGGAGCGATCAGCTCGGACAGTCGGCGCGTTTGAAAGACGTTGAAGTGGATCCGGTTGTTGTAGATCGAGGCGTCGAGCCCGAGCCGGGCGAGCCCCTTCTGTAGGACCGCGAGGTCATCGGCGTTGAAGCAGCACGTCGCGATCTCGGCACTCGGTTGTCGGGGCGGACGAATCCGAAGATGGCCGTCATCCATGAACCAGATCGCGAGCATCCGCGGGTTGAGGTCGTCGGCGATCCACTGAGGGACCCGCTTCTCGGCGCCATAGAACTCCTGGCGAACGGTCCAGAGCGCACGGTGCGCCGCTGTGCGGATCGCCACGACGTCCTGTTCCTTAGGGCCACCGACAACGGCGGCGATTTGGTACTGAGAGACAGTCGGTAACAAATCGGCAAGCAAATCGGCCTTGAACAGCGCATAGTCCGCCTGCTTGGCCGAGTGAGCCTCCTGCAGGTAGGCCACCTTTCGACTCAGATTGCCGTCGCCGAGAAGCGAGCCGTAAACGACATCCTTGGCCAATCTGCTGAGGCCTTGGCCGGTCGCGATGCGGGCTCCTTCGCCGAGGTCTTGGACCGGGACGTATGAGTCTTCCGTCAGGACGGGATGATCGCCGGTCAACTCCACATTGGACCACCCCGCGCCGCACCGCTTTGCGGAGTGGAAGCTCAGCTGGAAGACCCGCCTTCCAGCGAGCGGCGAGGCGTGCCACCCGACCACACGCCGAGGGACGAGCTTGCCGCTCGTATCGACGGACATGACGTCGCCGGCGTATCGATTTCGAACCAACCGCCCGATCCGTTCCCACGAGCCATCGCCAAGCTGCACTTGCGCGTTGTACCTGAGGCACTTGAGGACATTGCCGATGTAGAAGCTTTCCCGGCTAAGGCCCATCTCTTCGAGCACCAGCTGGTCGAGGAGTTTGCCGGCCCGGCCGACGAACGGCTCTCCCTTCAGGTCCTCTTCACGCCCCGGCGCCTCGCCGACGAACATCAAATCGGCGTTGGGATTTCCCACCCCGAAGACGACTTGGGTGCGGCCTTCCGCCAGCGGGCAGCGCACGCATTCACGCGCCTCAGCCTCGACGTCGAGGAGGGTCGGCACCGTCCAATCGTACCCCTGCCCTACGGCGGAACGGCCGCCGACTTAGAAGGTCGGCAACTTGCATTGCCCGGACCGCGGCCCCTTGACGGTGTTCGCCAGACCGCCATTCGTTGGGGCCGGCGAGTTCCCAGAGCAAGCCAGGCCGCCGTGGATCTGGTTCGCCTCGATCGACGGGACGTTGTCCTCGGTGAGTACGGTCGAGCCCCGGTTGTTGGTAAAGCTGACCGAACCGAGAATGGTGTTGCCCGCCAGCTCAACGCCGGCTGCGTCCGAGTTGAGCGTGACGCTATTGAGGGTGTTTGCACCGCAACCGTCGTCTCCCGGGTCACCCACGAGCACGAACCCGGTCGCGCCCGAAACAGTGGTCTTGCCGTGCACAGTGGACCCGCACAGCGTGAACCCGACTGGGCTGTTTGCCGTGATGCTCCCGCCGACGGACGAGTGCGCGATGACGACGCTCGTGCCCCTTGCCACCGTCAGATTCGCATTGAGGCATGCTCCGGACAGCAGCCACGATCCACCGCTGAGCGTCACGTTGCTGTGCTGGCATGCGGTGCTCATCGTGTGTGTGAATGTGACGAGCGGGGCCACGGTGCCCGTGCTGCCTCCGAGCTCGGTGTCGCCTCCGTAAACGGCCGTGATCGTCTGGCCGGGGAGCAACGTCGAAAGTACGAGGGTCGCCGTGTTCCCCACCACCGCCACCGGCGCGCCGAGGTTTGTCGCACCGTTCTTGAACTGCACGGTCCCGGTGGGCGTCCCGCTGCCGGGTGACGGGACAGACACGGTCGCGTTGATCGTGACCGGCTGACCGAACTCGGTGGAGGGCACCGCGGTCGCGACCGCTGTCGCCGTCGGAGCCTTGTTGACAGTCTGCCCGCCCGCGAGCGACGTATCGCTCCCGGCGAAGCCCGTCGTGTCCGGTGTGTACACGGCGGCAACCGCGTGCGGCGAGCCGCTGACGAGCAGCGCCTGCGTCCACTGAGCTTGGCCGTTGACCAAGGCGACATCAGTGCCGGTCCCACCGTCGATGCTGAACGTCACCTTCCCGGTCGGCGTTCCTGCGCCGGTCGCCTGCGGGGCGACTGTGGCCGTGAACGTGACCGCCTGACCCGAGATCGTCGGCGTCAAAGACGTCGTCAGTCCCGTTGTTGTCTTGGCCGCGAACGCAGCCGCCACCGAATGCGGCGCGGACATGGTCACCTGACAGGTGCCCGTCCCTGTGCAGTCACCCGACCACCCGTTGAACACCGAGTTGCTGTCGGCGGGAGTCGGCGACAGCGTGACGGGGGTCCCGCTGTTGAACAGGTACGAACACCTGGAACCGCAGTCGATCCCAGTGGGTGAACTGGTCACGTCGCCAGAGCCGTTCCCGGTCTTCGACACTCCCAGCTGCTGTACCGGAAGGTGGGTGAACGTGGCGGTGACCGACTTGGCGCCGTCCATCGTCACAACGCAGTCGCCTGTCGTGTTCGTGCAGTCGCCGGACCAGCCGTCGAAGCTCGAGTCCGCCGAGGGCGACGCCGACAGGGTCACCTGGGTCCCCTGGTTGTAGTCAGCGCCGCACGTCGTGCCGCAGTCGATCGTTTGCGGCGAGTCGCCGCTCGTCACCGTGCCCGTTCCCGTACCGGCGGGTGTCACCGTGAGGCCGTGGGTAATGAAGTTGAACGTCGCCGTCACCGACTTGGCGGCGTCCATCGTGAGCGTGCAGTCGACGGTGGTGCCCGCGCAGGCGCCGGCGTCGGTCCCCGACCAGCCTTCGAAGATCGTGCTCGTGGGGTCGTAGGTCGCCGACAGCGTCACCTGGGTCCCGCTGTCGTAGTCGTGCGAGCACGTCGTCCCACAGCTGATGCCGCCGACGTCGCTCGTAACGGTGCCGGTACCCGTCCCGGCCGGCGTCACGGTGAGCGTCCGCTGCGGCAGGTTGAAGGTGGCCGTCACGGTCAGATCGGAGTTGATGTTCACCCGGCAGTACTCGGCGGGGGTCAAGACGTTGGGGCAGTCCGTCCAGCCGGCGAACGTCGAGCCCGGGTCGGCACGTGCATCGAGCGTGATCCCCAGCCCGTTGGGCCAGACGCCCGAGCAGGTGGTGCCACAGTTGATGCTCGTCAGCGGCGCGTTCACGGTGCTCACCGTCCCCGTCCCCGTCCCGTTCTTGGCTGCCGTGATCGTGCGCGGCAGACCTTGCCAGTTCGCCGTGGCCGCGATCGGCAGGGGGGTACCACTGGTCTGGGGAAGGGTCAGGGTGCACGAGGTGTCAGGGCAGGACCCTGAATAGTTCTGGAGGGACCACCCCATGAACTGCGACCCGGAGTCCGGGGTCGCCGTCAGCGTGACCAGCGAGCCTTGGTCAAAGGTGCTGTTGCACGTACCCGTGCAGTTGCTGAACCCGGCGGGGGTGCTCGTGATACTGCCGCCACCCGTGCTTCCGCCGGGGCGCACCTGGATCGGTTGCTGCTTGGGGCTGAAGCTGGCCTTGATCGACTGGTCGTTGTTGAAGCCCTGGACCCAGCACTGGTTGGGGCTCGGCAGCGCCGCGCAACGAAGACCGGACCAACCCGAGAACACATTGCCCGTGTCAGGGGTCGCGGTGAGCACGACGATGCCTCCGTACTGCTGGGGGTAGAGGCTGACGCACTGGAACTGGCAGTTGACGAAGGTGACCGGGGTGGTGTTCTGCTGGATCGAGACGCTGCCTGTTCCGGTCCCGCCTGTCGCGTCGACGTTCAGGGCCACGGGGTTGTGGGTGAACTTGGCCTGGGCGGTCTGACCCGACGGGAAGCGCGGGTCCATGAACACGGTGCACACGCCGTTCTGCTCGGCCGTCGCTCCCTCGATGCACGTGACGCCGGTCCACGTGCCGTTGCCGGCGCCGGTCGTGGCGTGGAGCTGTGCGTTGCTGGACGGCGTCGCGGTCAGCGTGACGTTCGTTCCGCTTTCAAAGCTGGCACCGCACGTACCGCTCTGGCTGGTGCCCGTCACCGTGCAGTTGATCCCCGACGGGCTGCTCGTGACCGTCCCGGTCCCAGGCGGCTGGTCGAACGCGCTGTTCACCTGGAGGAAGATGGTCTTGAGCATGAACGACGGTGAGATCGTGGCGTCGCCGCTCAGCCGGACGGCGCACGCGCCGGGAGGGGTGGACTGGCTGCCGCCGTTGCATCCGTTACCCCAGCCGCCGAACGTCGAGTTGTCGGGTGTCTCCGACAGGGTGACGACCGTGCCCCGGACGACAGTGGTCGAGCAGGTGCCCGGACAGTCGATGCCGCCAACGTCGCTCGTGATCCGGCTCCGGCCCGTTCCCGTAGGTGACACCGTGAGCGTGTACGAGGGGATGGGCTCGAACTCAGCGCTGACATTGCGAGCGGCGCTGAAATCAGCCATACGGCAGATGTTGCCGCTCGGTGTGCAGTCACCAGACCAGCCGATGAAGTCGGAGTTGGCGTCCGGGCTGGCGGTGAGGGCCAACCCCGGCGTCTGGATTGGATAGTCGTGGGTGCACGTCGTCCCGCAGGTGATCGTCGACGGCACGTCGGTGCTCGTGACGGTGCCACCGCCGGTGCCTGTCTTGCTGACCGTCAGCGTGCTGGTGTGAAGCGTGAAGGTCGCAGTCACGGTCACTGCGTCGTTGGCGGTGAACGTGCAGTCGCCCGTTCCGCTACAGGGCCCCGACCAGCCGTCGAACGTCGTGCTATTGCTCGTGGGGTTGTTCGAGTGCAGCGTCACGCTCGACCCCTGGACCGGGGTGATGTCACAACTCGTCTTGCCGAGTCCGCAATTGATGCCGCCGGAGATCTCGTCGAAGACCTGCCCGTTCGCGGCGCCCGACCCGGCGAGGACGACGTGCACGTGGGCGTTGGTGGTGAACGTGGCCTGCACCGTTCGCGCCCCCGACATCGTCACGACGCACGTGGGCTGCGGCTGGGGGTTCGTGCACGGGTTCACCCCGTTGCCGTCGGTCCACGCGCCGAAGGTCGACAGCGGACTACTCGACGCCGCGGCCGTCAACGTGACCGAGGCGTTCGCCGGGAAGTTGGCGGCGCACACAACGCCACAGTTGATGCTCTGCGGAACGTCGCCGCTCGTGACTGTCCCGCTACCACCCCCTGCCTTTGTGACGGTCAGGCGGTTGAGATCGAACGTCGCGGTGGTGTTCCGGACCTGGTCCATGGTGAGGAAGCAGGTGTTGGTGACGTTGCCCGCGCACGCGCCCGTCCATCCGGTGAACCTTGAGTCCGCGGCGTTGGGCGTCGCTGTCAGTGTGACGGCTGTGAAAGTGAACCCGCCGCCGCCAGTGGGCTTGTAGGTGTCGTAGACCTCCGCGCACGCGGTCCCGCAGTTGATCTTGTTGCCGTCGATGCCGGCGACGTCACTTGTGACTGTGCCGGTGCCCACGCCGGAGGTGCCGACGTCGAGCTCATGGGTATTGCGCGTGAAGGTCGCGGTTACCGACCGCGCCTGGTCCATCGTCACCTGGCAGGAGCCGGTCGTATTGGTACAGGCGCCCGACCACCCTGCGAAGGTCGAATTCACGTCGGATAGCGCGGTCTGGTTCTCGACGGCGTTGAGCGTCACCGGGTCGCCGTGGTCGTAACTGCCGCTGCAGGTCGTGCCGCAATTGATGTCGACACTCTCGTCGGGGAGGATTCCACCGCCGGACTTGAAGAACGTGCTCGTCACCTCGCCGGTGCCGGTCCCGGCCGTGGACACATTCAGCGTGTGCTTTACGAGCGAGAACTTGGCACTAACCGTTCTCGCCTGGCTCATCGTCACCGTGCACGTTCCGGTCGTGTTCGTACACGCGCCTCCCCACCCGTCGAACTGCGACGTCGCGCTGTCGGGCGTCGCCGTGAGCGTCACCTGCGCACCGGAGTAATAGACGTTCGAGCAGGTAACGCCGCAGTTGATCGTCTGCGGCGAGTCGCCACTGGTGACAGTGCCGGTGCCGCTGGTCGGAGGATTGGGCGCCGAGACGGTGAGCGTGTAGCGCGGTATCAGCGCGAAGTTGGCGGTCACCGACTTCGCTGTGTCCATCGTCACCGTGCACGTCGGCGATGTGCCGCTTGTCGCGCACGCGCCGCCCCAGCCGGTGAACGTGGTGTCGTTGGTCGTCCCCGACCGCGGCGTGGCGGTGAGCGTCACCTGGCTGAACTGCTCGAAATCGTGGCTGCTGATGGTCGCGAGGGCGGCCGTCCCGCACCCGAGCTGGCAGTCGATGCCCGCCGGCGAGCTGGTCACGTTGCCGAACGCCGGCGGGTCGGCGGCGGCCCCCGGTGTGTTGACCGACAGGGTCTCCTGGTTCTTGACGAAGCTCCCGATGACCGTTCGGGAGCCGCTGTCCATGGTGAACGTGCACGTGTTGGTAGTCGCGGTGTCGCACGGATACGACGCCCACTGGAAGTGGGAGCCGGTATCGGGCGTCGCCACGAGGGTCACCTGGGTGCCCCACGGGTACAGGTGCGAGCAGGTGGTGCCGCAGCTGATGCCCGTCGGCGAGCTGACGATCGTGCCCGACCCTGCGCCGTTCTTCCCGACCGTCAAAACGTTCGAGGCGAAGTTGGCGTAGATCGTGAGGTCCCGGTCGGTCGGCGTGAACGTGCAGGGGGTCAGCTGCCCCTGGCACTGGGTGAGGGCGGTCTGACCGCCCGTCTCCCACCCGCGGAAAAGCGAGGTGCTGTCGGGTGTAGCCGTGAGGGTCACCGACGTGCCCTGGTCGTAGTCGATGCAGTTGGCGCCGCACGTCAGGAAGCCCGGCGGTGACGACGTGACCGTCCCGTCGCCCTGGCCGCCGAAGTTCTGCTTCTGGATGGTCACGGCGCGAAGAGTGTTGAACGTGGCCGTGACCGATTGGAAGTTGTTCATCGTCACCGTGCACGTCGACGCGTTGCCCGAGCACCCGCCGCCCGCCCAACCGGCGAAGCGCGAGCCGGGAGCGGTCGTAGCCGTCAAGGTGACTGACGAACCCGTCGTGTAGTTCGCCGTGCACTTCGGTGTGCAGTTGATCGTCTGCGGCGAATCGGTGCTCTGGACGGCTCCCAAACCAGAGCCGTTCACGCTGACCGTCAGCCGGCGGCTGTTGACCGGGGTGATGCTCACGATCGCGCTCTGGCCCGTATCGCGCACGCCGTTGATGTCAGGCGTTACACCGGCCGCGTAGTTCGACCCGCCGCCACCACCGCCGAAGGTGGAGAGGTTGTTGCCTCCCTGGCCGCCACCGAACCAGCCGCCGCCGCCGCCTCCACCCCAGACCTCGCCGAAGTTCGCGCTGCCGCCGTCCTGGTACAGGAAGTTGGGAGCGCTGCCACTCGGTGCTCCCGACAACCAGCTCCCGTCGCCGCCGTTGGAGGTGCCGTGGCCGCCGCCGCCCGTGGACGTTCCCGCCCCGCCGCCGTTTCCACCACCGTCGCAGAAGATGAAGCAGTCCTGGTCGCTGGCGCCGCCGCTCTGCCCGGCGTCGCCGCCCGCACCGCCGCGGCTGCCCTCTGCCGACTTCGCCCCACCGCCGCCGCCCCCACCGGCTACGAGGATCACGTGGTTGCCGTCGACGGATGCGCCGCTCGTGCCACAGTGCGCGTTGTCGGTCGACACGAACGACGCGCCACCTCCGCCACCGCCATAGGAGGTGCTGCCCCAGATAGTCGAGCCGTAGAGGCTGTCACCGCCCGCCCCGCCGTGATGGCGGGCGCCGCCGCCCTTGTTCAAGCCGCCCTGGCCGCCGTTGCTGCCAACCACCGCGTAGAGGACGTCGCCGGGGTTGACGTCGAACCGAGCCTTGACGTGGCCCCCCTTGCCGCCGGGGTTGCCGGTGCCGTCGCCGGGCCCGCCGTCGCCCCCGACGGCCTCGATGTCGACCTGGCCGACGTTGGCGGGAACGGTGTAGGCCTGGCACCCGTCGGACGGGAAGAAGGCGGTGCCGTCAGCGCTCGCCGACGTCGCAGCCGCGGTGACGGCGACGATCGACGCGGCCGACGAGCCGACCACAGTGACCAGCAGCGTGGCGACACTCAGCATCCGTCGCCTCCGGCCCATCCCCATCGTCTCCTCCCAGCTGCGGAGCGCGACTCCTGAGATTCCTCTGAGGGACCGCGCGGTCGCGCTGCGCGCGCACGGGCTGAGGGTTTCATCCTTTTGCGCGGCGAACAACGGGACAAAGGCACCGACGCGCCCGAGCCGTACGCAACGCCACATCTTTTTTCGAACGGGGGCGCTTCGGACTAGTCAGACCGAGCGGTCACACGCCCTGGTCGCGGAATCAGTGAGCGACGGCCGCGCGCACTGCTTCGACGACGGCCCACGCGCCCAGGGATCGCACGGTGTCGACCGTCGCTGCGACGTCTCCGGTCGACGCCGCCACCATGGCGTCGCCGTCGTAGGTCGTGTGGGCAGGGGCCAGCACCCGGGCCAGGCCGTCGTGGGCGCCCTGGGCGACCCAGAGGCACTGGGCCTTGTCGAGCGCGGCATTCGTGGCGACCAGACCGATCGTCGTGTTTCCCGCGAACGCGGGCGTCGGCTCGGGCACGACAGCTGCCTTCGCCTCCTCACCCTGCTGCAACACCGACCCGTAGGCGTTGACGGCGACGAGGGCACCGACAATGAGGTCGTCGAAGGCGATCGACGCCGACCCGACACCGCCCGGCCGAGCGGTCTCCGGGCGCCACATGCCGACGGTCGCGCCCGCGCCGGCGCCGACCGGACCGAGCTCGAACAGCCCGTCGGTCGCCGCCTCACACGCCGCGTAGCCCTCGTCCGGTCCCGGCCGCACTGACCCGTCGCCGACCATGAGATCGAAGAGGCTGGCGCCAACGACGATGGGAACGGGCCCGAAGGCCGTGGGGTGGCCAATCCCCCGCTCCTCGCAGAACCGCATCACCCCGTCCGCCGCCGCCAAGCCGAACGCGGAGCCACCGCTCAGCACGACGGCGTCGATGTGCGCCACCCGCCGCTCCGGGGAAAGCAGGTCCCACTCGCGAGTCGCGGGTGCCCCACCCCGGACCTCACCGGAAGCGAGCGTTTTCGCCGGGAGCAAGGCAACCGTGCAGCCCGTCTTGGCGACCGGATCGGTCCAGTGCCCAACCCGGACACCCGGTACATCGGTAATCACCCGATGTAGACCCGCGGGACGCGGGGGCCGACGCCGCAGACAACCTCGTAGGCGATGGTG
>JAFAUA010000285.1 GCA_019243595.1 Acidimicrobiia bacterium | reverse complement strand
AGCAGGCCTGGCGGGACATCAGTTTCCTGCACTGGGCCCTCGACCCGGACGAGCTGCAGTACCGCCTGCCCCACGGGTTGTCGGCCAACACCTTCGACGGGTGTGTGTGGCTGTCGCTCTCGCCCTTCCGGGTCGTGGATCAGGCACCGTTCGTTTTGCCGGCGATCCCGGTGGTGTCGTCTTCTGTGAGACCAGCCTGCCACCTACGTCACCGGCCGCGACGGTCGTGACGGCATCTCCTTTTTCGCCCTCGAAGCGGCGAGCCTGCCGACTGTGCTCGGCCCCCGCCTACCGGGTGTGCCCACAACTGGCGGTGATGTCGGTGGCGCGCTTGGCGTCCGGAGCGGTCGAATACCGCAGCCGGCGGTGACGGGCGCACCGGTTCGCGCACCACGGTCTCGTGGTTCGTCCGTGGCCGCCGAGCACGGACGACGGTGGCGACGGCGACGCGCTCGCAGGATGGCTGTGTGGGCGCTGGCGGGCGTAGACGCCGATCGGCAATAGGTGGGCCGTGGTGCCGGTTGCCCACGAGTCGTGGCCGCCGCAACCGGCGACCGCGCTGGAGGTTGAGGCGTCGATCGCGCCACCCTCAGCCTGTCGACCCCCCGCCCGCGACTGCGGTGAGTTCGGCAAGGAGGTCAGCCGGCTCGAATGGCTTCGTGATGTAACGGGCCGCGCCCGCCGCCAGCCCGGCGCTCACCGCGTGGGCGTCGGCTTTCCCCGAGAGGAGGATGACGGGGACACCCGCCGTGCGTGTCGCTTGCCGAAGCTGCCGGGTGGCGCTCACGCCATCGAGCTTGGGCATCATCACGTCCATCACGATGACATCGGGCGGCGAGGCGAGGGCTGTCTCGACGGCCATCTCGCCGTCGCATGCGATCGTCACTTCGTGGCCGTCGAGTTCGAGAACGGTCGCGAGCAGTGTCCGAACGTCCTCGTGGTCATCGGCAATCAGCACGTCCATGGCGAAGGTCCGATCCTTTCTGGATGCCCCAGAAACCTTCGCCAACACGATCGGCCCCTCACGGCCCACGGGGAAGGACCATTCCCGAAAATGGCCCCGGTGGACTAGAGCGACGCGACACGCCCCGCCTCGAACCCGAGGCGGGGCTGTCGAGCTGGGGTATGTGTGAGCCAATCGGCTCTATGGGTGGCTGGCGCTCCGTTGCGTCGGAACAGACCTACCCGCCCGCGAGAGGAAGAAACTAGGTGCGGTGCATGGCTGGGAGCACCACGACGACCCGAGTCGGCCAAATGGCGGCAAACGGCACGACGACATGGCCGGCGCGCTGACCGCGCCAGCGGTAGAAACCTGAGCGCGGGGGGAATGGCCATCATGAGATGAAAAGCGCTGTCGACGCATACGCGCCAACTACCTCTGCGGAGCGGCCATGACATGGATCGTCGGCGTGGGCGTGGGGTTTTGCGTCATGGCGGCGGTGGGCGCCGTGTTGGTCGTCGTCGCGCGGGTGCTGCCGCCGGGGCGGGCCAAGGAGGTAGTGGGCTTCGTCCCCAACTGCGTGGTGCTGCTGCATCGGGTTCGGCGCGACCGACGCATCCCGTGGCGGGGTCGAGTGGCGCTGGGGGCGGCGGCCGGGTACGTGGCGTCGCCCATTCAGCTCATCCCCAACGTGGTTCCCGTGCTGGGCCAGATCGACGACGTGGTAGTGGCGGCGGTCGCCCTGCGCTACGCGTGTCGCCATCTGCCCCGCGCCAGCGTCACCAACGCCTGGCCCGGCGATCCCGCCTACCTGGGGCGCCTCTTGGGGGACCGCCACCTCACCGACGTCTGATCGCCCTCTTCGACACCGACGGTCATCGCTCGCGACGACGAAGGCAAAGACATCGCCGATAGGTCCGCAGTAACGGGTCGAGAGTCCCTGGTTGCGCCCCGCGAGCGAGGCGGCGGCACCTCGCGCGCCTCGGCGACGGGAAGGACTTGCGGCTGGGACCCACCCCTCGTACCGACGCCGTGCTTCGAGACTCCGTCGACGCGGCCTGTCGGCTCTATGCCGACATCCCGGCGTTGAGAGTCGATACTTTCCCGGGGCTGCTCGTCCGCGAGCATGTCGGCGTCCATCTCCGGGACCCGTGGCTGCTGCGCCACGCCGTCTGGAAAGCCGCCCATCGCACGATTGACGCCGCGACGCTCTCGCCTTGTGACGGTCAGGCCGCTCGCCAGGTAAGGATTTCGCCTACTTGCTGTGTCAGGACCGTTCCGGGCATCACTCGCAGTCGCCAAGGCGCGAGGCGCCATGCCGCGAACTCGGTTGAGGTCGGACCGTCGCGCCAGGGCGGGACGACCGCGGGGTCGTAGCCCACGGGCGGGGGCGCGCTCTTGAACATGTCCCAAACTCTGATGCGCGTCTCGTCGTCAAAGATCCACTCCACCGAACAATCCGCCGTGCAGGTGTCGGTATTCGCTCCCCAGTAGGTGACCGACGCGAACGGGCTGCGCTCGATGTGCGCAAGTTTGAGAGGCGTGGGTGACGTGGCGATCCATCCCGTGAGCTGTTCCTGGCTCCAGGACCAGTAGGGATGCAGAATGCGCGAACGGGGTCGCCCTTGGCGGTCGACCGTGGCGACGCTTGCCCACACGATCCGGTGGGCCATCTCAATGAACGCGTGTGCCGTCGTGTCGAGATTCGCCACGGAGCGATACTTCCACAGACGTGAACGGGAGCCACCCGCGACGCCGCGTAGAGCCGTGCACCGAGCGCGCCTCCGAGGAGACCTCGGAGCCGACGCTTTGCCCCACGGGCGTCCCCGAACGTGCAGAGCCGCCGCGCCCGCGGGCCCGTCCCGGATCGCCGGGTCTGCGGCGAGCGATACCGAGCGGTTCGGTTAGGTGATAACCGCACACCGGCACTTCCGAGCGGGTTAAGGATGGGTAAAGGTCGTTGCGAGGACACCCACGCGGGGAGCAGTCTGATGCGCGATCTGGTGTGAGGGGACAGGCGTGACCGAGCGGTTCGATGACCTCAGCAGGGCACTGGCAGCGCCCCACAGCCGCCGGACCGTCCTCAAGATGTTCGGGATGGCTGCGGTCGCCACGGTCCTCAAGCCCTTCCGAGGTAGCGCGACCGTGAGCTGTTCGGGGCCGACCAATGTGGGTCCCTCACCGTGTCCCGCCCGAACGACACCGTGCGGCCCGTGCTGCTGCAAGACGGGGATCGCCTGTCTGGATAATGCCAACGGCGGCTGTGGGTGTCCGGTCCGCACGACGCCGTGCGGGTCTGCCTGCTGTCGGAAGGGCACGGCCTGTGCCAAC
>JAFAUA010000227.1 GCA_019243595.1 Acidimicrobiia bacterium | reverse complement strand
ACCCTCGAGGTCCTCGCCACGCCCGGCCACACGCCCGAGTCGGTGTCCGTCGTCGTCTTCGACGGCGACGAGCCGTGGGGTGTGCTCACCGGCGACACCCTGTTCGTCGGCGACGTGGGTCGCCCGGACCTCATGTCGTCGGTGGGCTGGGACGGCGACACGCTGGCCCGCCACCTGTACCGGTCGCTGCGCGACAAGCTCATGGCGCTGCCCGACTCGACGCGTGTCTTCCCGGCCCACGGTGCCGGCTCGGCCTGTGGCAAGAACATGTCGGCGGCCACGTCGTCGACGATTGGCGAGCAGCGGGAGACGAACTACGCCCTGCGGCCGATGTCAGAGAACGAGTTCGTCGCCGCCGTCACCGAGGGCCAACCGGTGGCGCCCGCCTACTTCCCGTTCGCGGCCGACGCCAACCGCCACGCGCACGAGATTCTGCACGACCACGACGCGCCGGTGGTCCTCTCCACCGACGAGCTCGCGCAGGCGCGCGCCGATGGCGCTGCCGTCGTCGACGGTCGGGCACCTGAGGTCTTCGCGTCCGGCCACCTGCGGGGGTCCATCAACGTTCCCCTCGACGGCCGCTTCTCCGAGTTCGCGGGCGACGTCGTACGCGCCGGCACGCCGATCGTCGTCGTCGCCGACACCGGGCGCGAAACCGAGGCCAAAGTCCGTCTGGCCCGCATCGGCTTCGACAAGGTCCGTGGTGCGGTTACCGACGCGGAGATGCTGCTCGCCGAGCACGAGGAGATGGCCGACGTGGCCCAGCGCCTGACGGCGACCGACCTGGCCGGCTGGCGCCACGACGCGCCCGGGCTGCAGGTCGTCGACGTCCGCAACCCGGGCGAGTTGGAGGACGGCGCCGTCAAGGGCAGCACCTCGATTCCGCTGCCGACCCTGCTCGAGCGGCTGGACGAGCTCGACCGGGCGCGTCCGGTCGTCGTCTACTGCGCCAGCGGCGTGCGGTCGTCGATCGCGGCCTCGCTCCTGCGGGCCAACGGGTTCGGCGACGTCGCCGACCTTCTCGGCGGCTTCGCCGCCTGGCGAGACGCCGCCGCGTAACGCGGCAGAATCACTGCCGCATGGCCACTGAGCTGCTCTATCTGAACGACGCCTACCTGCGGACGTTCACGGCCGGCGTCGCCGAGGTCGACGCCGAGAGCAACCGCGTGGTGCTCGACCAGACGGCCTTCTATCCGACCGGCGGCGGCCAGCCGCACGATACGGGCACGCTCGGCGGACGTGCGGTGGTCGACGTGCGCAAGGAGGGGGAGTCGGTCTGGCACACGCTCGAGGGCGACCTTCCGGCCGTCGGCGAACAGGTCGAGGGCGAGGTCGACTGGGAGCGGCGCCACGCCCTGATGAGGACTCACACCGCGCTGCACGTGTTGTGTGGCGTGATCTGGAACGAGTGGGGCAAGGCGGTGACCGGCGGCAACATGGATCCGTTGTCGGCGCGGATGGACTTCGAATTCGACCCGCTGCCCGAAGGCTTCGGGCCTCGCGTCGAGGAGCTGGTCAACGCCGAACTGGCGGCCGACCGCAAGATCGAGGTCTCGTTCCTGCCCCGGGACACCGCGGTCGCCGACGAGGACCTCATCCGGACCAAGGTCAACATGATTCCCGACTCCGTGCGCGAGATCCGCGTCGTCGACATCGTCGGTCTCGACAAGCAGGCCGACGGCGGCACCCACGTGGCGTCGACGTCGGAGGTCGGCCGCATCCGCGTCATCAAGACCGAGTCGAAGGGTAAGGGCAACAAGCGCATCCGACTCGAGGTTGTGGATGGGTGACCTGGCCGCGCTGCGCAGCCGGCTGGAAGAGCTCGACCGCGTGGTCGTGGCCTTCAGCGGGGGAGCGGACTCGGCGTTCCTGGCGTGGGTGGCCAACGACGTGCTCGGCTCCCGTCGCGCGCTGGCGGTCACTGCGATCTCTCCGTCGCTGGCCGGTGCCGAGCGCGGCGACTGCGAGTCGCTGGCCCGCGAGTGGGGGCTGCGCTGGCGGGGTGTCGAGACCCACGAGCTGGAGCGGGCCGCGTACGTCGCCAACGACGGCGACCGCTGCTACCACTGCAAGGCCGAGCTCATGGAGGTGGTGGCGCCGCTGGCGGCGGCCGAGGGAGCGACCGTCGTGCTCGGGACCAACGTCGACGACCTCGGCGACCATCGCCCCGGCCAGCAGGCCGCCACCGAGCGGGGCGCGGCCT
>JAFAUA010000123.1 GCA_019243595.1 Acidimicrobiia bacterium | reverse complement strand
AGGCCGGGGACGCGCAGGCCATAGCCGTTCTCGTCGACGGTGGGCGGCACCACGTGGTCATAGAACCCGCCCCAGTCGTCCCAGGACAAGAAGATCGCCGTCGAGCTCCAGTCGGGACTGCGCATGAGGGCGTTGACGAGGCTGGTGACGTAGGACTGCCCGGCCGAGGTGAGGCCCGGGGGATGCTCGCTGATCGGGCCGGATGGGACGACCCAGGACACGGCGGGGAGCGTGCCCGCCTTAGCCTGGTCGTAGAAGTTGCCGACCGATTGGATGTTCTGGAGCTGACCGTCCTGGCGGACGGTGTCGAAGTTTGGCAGCGGGTTCCAGATGCCGGGCGTCTTGGCGTTTTGCCGAACGGGCGCGCACGTGATGGCGGCGTCGTTCTCGCAATCGGGCTCTGTCCCCGACACCACGTAGTACCCCCAGGACACGCCCTGCTTGTGCATCAGGTAGGTCAGGTCGGTCCACGCGTAGTCGGGTGCCGTCCGCGCGCCGGCTGCCCCCGTCGTCCCGGCGTCGGGCGGCGTACCGGGGTTCTGGAGGGCGTTGACGCAGCTCTGGGGCTGGCCGGCGGCGCTGCAGCGCGCCGACCACTCCGAGACCATAAACAGGTGCTCGGGGAGGCTCCAGGAGGCGTTCGGCTCGAACATGTGGTCCTGGAGCACGAAGTCATGCGCGTAGGTCCAATAGTTCGGGATCTCGCGGGCGTCGTGGTACCCCATGACGTCGGGGGTGGGGGCGTTGGTGCACGCGGGATTGTTGGGATCGGCGCAGCCGTGGCGTGCCTTGTCGACCTGGGCGACGAACCCGTCCATGCGGCCGCCATTGACGTCGGCGGTCGCGTCGGCCTGCCCGTGCGGGCCGCCGCCGTTGAGGGGGCTCGGATCGTGGTACGGACGGTCGCAGGGCCCAGTCCTGGCCGCATCGGGCACGCACGTGGCGAAGGAGCCGTTTGGATTCCGCGGGAGGCCGTCGGCGCCCGGATACGTCCCGAAGTAGGAGTCGAACGAGCGGTTCTCCTGCATGATCACCACGACGTGGGCGATCTTGTGGATGCCCGATGCGTTCCCGCCGCCCGACCGCATCGAAGATCCCGAGCCATTTGAGGAAGTGGCGGAGGTGGAGCCTCCCGACGAGGTGAAGCGGCCCGACGAGGAGCAGGCGGCTGCGATCAGCGCCAGGATGACAACCATGGCCATGGAGGCGAGTGTCCGTCGCGCGGTCATGAGTTCAGCGTCGCGTCCGCTCATGAGGGGAGTGTGTTGGCCGAGTTAGGACCCCGTCAACCGGCGGATGCTCGCGTGTAGCGGAGGTTCCATGCCCAGCCCTCTCCGGAGACGGTGTTGGAGGGCCGCTCGATCTGGCCCGCCCGGATCTCCGCGTCACGACGATGTCCCTCCAGGGGCGGCTCCGATGGCTTCCGCGTCGCAGGGGACACTGCCGTCACCACTGTCCCCATTCATCGCCAGCCAGCGATCCGTGCGCTCGCCGACAGCACCGGCCGCGGCGGGAGCGTTCTTCATGGCCGAGACTCGGTCAGCGCTAGTTCCTGCGACCGCTACAGATCGCCCGCTCGGGTCGCCGGTCGGTGACAACGGGTGAGTACAGAAGACGCGTCCGCGGCGTCGGTGTTCTGGCGGCGCGCTCTGAACACGATGATGAAGCGCGCAGCGGCAGCTACGGCGCGTTCCATCCCGACACGAACGCGGCCGTGGCGCACGATCGCGAGCGCCCCGGAGCGGCACTTCGACGGCGGCGGGACTGGCGTCCGCGTGTGCAGGTTCTGGTGGCCTCTGGACTCGTCGACTGCACCATCTGCCAAGAGAGTGGCGTGCGCGCTCTCGGCTGTCCTAGCGCCCTCTCGTGGAACCCGCAGGCGACGGCGCCGGCCGCGGTCGGCGCTGAGGGGCGGCGGCGGTGCGCTTGCGGGCACGCGGCGGACGCGTCTGCTGCGGTTCCAGCCGACCCGTCCCGGGCGAGACCATCTCGAGCATCAGCAGCGTCTCCAGGGTGTCGGCGGGGAGTGGGGCGCTGAAGAGGTAGCCCTGGATCTGGTCGCAGCCGTGGGTGTGCAGGAATTCGAGGTGTTGGCGCGTCTCCACCCCCTCGGCGACCACATCGAGGTGGAGCGCCTTGGCCAGGGCGATGACGCCGATCGCCAATGCCGAGGCTGATCCGTCGTCGTCGGTGCCGATCTGGGCCACGAAGGACTTGTCGACCTTGACCTTGTCGATGGGGAGGGTGCCGAGGTAGCCGAAGTTGCTGAACCCGACGCCGAAGTCGTCGACGGCGCACTTGACCCCGAAGGCGCTGATCGCCGCGAGCGTGGTGCGCACCGACTCGCTGCCTTGCAGGGCGAGACTCTCGGTGAGCTCGAGCTCGAGCAGATGGGGAGGGAGCCCGGTGCGCCGCAGGACGGCGGCAACCACGTCGTCCATGGCCTGGAGCTGGAACTGGCGGGCCGAGAGGTTGACGGCAACGCTCAGGTCCTTGTACCCGCTGTCGCGCCAGGCCTTGGCCTGACGGCACGACTCCTCCAGGACCCATTCGCCCAGGGGTGCGATCAGCCCGTTCTCCTCGGCGACAGGGATGAACTTGTCGGGGCCCAGGAGGCCCAGCTCGGGGTGTTGCCAGCGGACCAGGGCCTCCACTCCGACGACGCGGCCGGTCTCGATGTGGATTTTGGGCTGGTAGTACACGAGCAGCTGACCCTCGGTGATGGCGGCGTGGAGGGCATTCTCAAGGTCGAGCCACTCGCTGGCGCGGGCGTTGAGCTCAGCCGTGTACACCTGGAAGTTGTTGCGGCCCTTCTCCTTGGCCAGGTACATGGCGGCGTCGGCGTTCTTGAGAAGCGTCGCCGGGTCGGCCCCGTCGCGCGGGTAGGCCGCCACGCCGACGCTGGCGGTCACGAAGAGCCGGCGCCCGGCGACGTGCAGCGGCTCGCTGAAGGCCTCGATCACCTTGGCGGCGACGGCGGCGGCGTCGTGCTGGTCGGCGATGTCGTGCAGCAGGAGCGTGAACTCGTCGCCTCCCATCCGGGCGACCATGTCGTCGTGGCGCACGCAGTGGCGCAAGCGCTGACCCACGAGTTCGATGACCTCGTCGCCCACGGCGTGACCCAGGCTGTCGTTGATCTTCTTGAAGCGGTCGACATCGATGAACATGACCGCCATCTTCCCGTCCCGCTGGGAGGCGGCCGCCATGCTGATCGCCACCCGCTCGTTGAAGAGCTCTCGCCGCGGGAGCGAGGTGAGCGAGTCGTGCGAAGCAGCCTGCTCGACCTCCTCGCGGAACTGGACGAACCGCGTCAGCCGTCCCATGACCAGCGCCGTCAGCAGCACCGACCCGACGATGATCGAGGCGTTCCCCTGTGCGACGCCGATTTCGGCGCGCACGGTGAGGAGGGCGGGGCCGATGAGGAGCGTCCCGGCCAGCGCCGCCAGCTGCGATGTGCTGAGGCGGCGGGCCGCCTTCTGCACAGGTTCGAACAACCCAGCCATGGAGGGGTGCAGGGCGGCTGCGGCCCACAGTCCGTAGGCCAGGATCAGCGGGCCGCTGAGGGCAGCAAAGGGATGAGCGACGCCTCGCAGCGCGCCGATGGCGGCGATGCAGTGCACCGCGAGCAGGGCGCCGACGGCGAGGAGCAGGTAGTTGTACACCGGCGGGTGCTCCTCGGACAGCAGCATGAGACGTGCCAGCAGGCCGAGCACGAGGATGTCGAAGACGGGGATGGCGAACGTGGTCAGCGCCCCGAACAGCGTGAGCTCGTGGCCCACCCGGGGCTCGATGGCGAGCACCCAAGCCGGAAGGCCGACGCTGGTGGCGACGATGGCGCTCGTCAGCAGCGAGTCGACCGTGCGCCCCGGGGCTCGCCCCCGGATCAGAACCAAGGTGCCGACGGCCATGGCGCCGTAGGCGCCCAGCGCCAGGGGCGCCAGCAGGGCGGTCAGGTGAGACGTCGAGCTGGTGGCCAGGGCACCGTCGAGCACGACCACGCCGGCCAGCCCGACGCCCAGCAGCGTCCACGGCCTTGTGCGGCCGACGTGCCACAGCAGGGCATGGTCGAGCCGATGGGCGTGCACGCCCACGGCCAGACCGAGCAGGGCCAGGCCGCCGACGGCGACGACTACGCCGACGGGGACTGCGGCCCACCCGGACGCGGCCAGGGCACCGGCCGCGATCGTTCCCAAGAAGAGGCGCCACGTGATCGAGCTGATCCTGGAGCCGTCCGCCCGCTGGACACGAGGGGCGTGGGCGGCTCCCGCGGGCTCGAGCACCGTCATGCCGCTGTGATCGGCGCGCCAACCGGCCGGCTACAGCACTCTCTGTGGCATCGCTGCGAAATGGTCCGAAATGTGCAGCCCGCCGGGCGTTGACGCCATGGCCCGTGCCCCTCGCGGCGCGGCCCGCCCCGGGCCCGGTGTAGGGCAAGCAAAGGACCTAGAGGCGGTCGAGCGACCGCACCAGGTGTGCCGCGTCAGCTCCGACTCGCCGGACCGCCGCAGAACAGCGCGGCGCGACGTGGTCAGCGTGGAATCACGTGCACGGTGCCGTCGGGCTCGAGCACGACCTCGTGGAGGTCCGCCACGCTGCACTCGCCTCGCTCCCGGAGCGCCTCGTCGAGCTCCGTGACGCTGAGGCCTGCTCGGCGCAGGTGGTCGGGGAGCAGTTGGCCATCGTGCACAAGCAGCAGCGGCGCTCCGCCAACCAGATGTCGGAGACGTGGCGATCGGGCCAAGAGTTGCCCCACAGAGGAGTTCAAAACGAGGAGGACGCCCGCGCTCACGATCCCGGCCACCAGGCTGGTATTGCCCGCGACCATCGCTGTCTCGACAGCGCTCCCGAGCAGCAGGATGGCGACCAGATCGGCGACGCGCAGCTGCGGGAGCGAGCGACGTCCGACTGTGCGGAGGCCGACGACGAGGAACGCGAAGATGGCGGCCGTATGAACGGCCACGACCAGCAACTCCATGCCCACCAGTCTTGCTTCGTTTGGGGCGCCGTGCTCCAGGGGGAGCGTCAGCGAGACGGGCGTTCGTGCTAGCGGCGGGCGGCGCCTCCTACGCCCACTTGGTGCTGAGCCATCCCGACTGGACGGGCGCCGCCGCCATCGCCGGCAAGACAGCTGTCATCTACGTCTTCCTCGTGGTCGGGCTGCGGCTGTTCGGCAAACGTTCGCTCGGCCAGATGAACATCTACGACCTCGTGTTGGTGGTCGTGCTCGCCAACGCCGTGCAGAACGCCATGGTCGGCAACGACACGACGCTGGCGGGCGGCCTCGTATCGGCGGTCACGTTGCTCCTCCTCAACTGGCTCATGAGCACCCTCATCGCGCGTTCGCCGCGCGCCGAGCAGGTCATGGTCGGCAGTCCGGAGGTGCTTGTGAACCATGGTCACTTGATGACGGCCAACCTCCGCCGGCAGGGCATCGCCAAGGACCAGGTCATGGAGGCCCTGCGTGAGCACGAGATCGACGATCTCGCCAAGGTTCGCCTCGCGGTTCTCGAGGCTGACGGGACCATCAGCGTGGTGCCCGACGCCTCCAGCGTGGTCCGCACCCGGCGCCACTACCGCGGCGTGCGGCTCGGATAAGGAACCGAGCGGGTTAGCGTGATCATCGGTGCGGCCCACGCCACGTCGCCAACGACGACCGTGCTCGCTGCCGCGATGGCGACGCGCACGGTCATCGTCGCCATCGTGCTGATCGGCGG
>JAFAUA010000576.1 GCA_019243595.1 Acidimicrobiia bacterium | reverse complement strand
CCCATGGACCCGGCGGCCCGCGATTCAAGGGCCCCGGCATGGGCGGCCCGATGGGAATGGGCGGCCCCGGGGGCGCCATCCACGGTGAGTTCGTCACGCCCGACGGCTCGAACGGTTACCGCACCGTCGACATGCAGGTCGGCCAGGTGATGTCGGTGAGCTCGAGCTCGATCATGGTGAAGAGCGCCGACGGGTTCACCAAGACCTACTCGGTCGACCAGAACACGGTGGTGAACGCCGGAAGGGACGGCATCAGCAACGTGAAGAACGGCGACACGGTGGGCGTGAACGCCGTCGTCACCAACGGCAACGCCGCCGCTCGCAACATCATGGACCGGACGACGCTCGGCCAGATCGGCCAGCACTGGAACCCGAAGTCGACGAGCACCACAACGAGTTAATTCTTCGGATGGGGTAGAAAGGTGACCTATGCGGTCACTTTTCGCCTTTCCCAATCCGGTGAACGAGACCTCCGCCCGGCTGGTAGCCGCCGGGGTCGTGGTGATGACCGCCCTGTTCCTGGCTGGCCAGCACTGGGTGCTAATCCCGCTGGCCTACGGCTTCGTGGCGCGAGTGCTGACGGGGCCCTCGCTCAGCCCGCTCGGCCAGCTGGTGACGCGGGAGATCACGCCCCGCCTCGACGTGCCCGCCAAGCTCGTGCCCGGGCCGCCCAAGCGCTTCGCCCAGGGCATCGGGGCCACGTTCACCGTCGGCGCCGTCATCGCCTACTTCGGATTCGGGTCGACTGCAGCCGCTGAGGTCCTCGTCGGCTTCATCCTCGTCGCCGCCACCCTCGAGTCGGTGTTCGCCTACTGCCTCGGCTGCAAGGCGTTCGCCCTCCTGATGCGCGCCGGCGTCATCCCCGAAGACGTCTGCGAGGAGTGCAACAACATCTGGGGGCGTCGGCCCGCAGCCGCCTGACGCGGCCGGATTCTGTGCGGAGCCTCTCGGTTGGCCCCCAGGATCTTCAAAGGTCGAGGCCCGAGCATCGGGGCCATGACGTTCGTGACTTCTGACGACACCCAAGAGGAGAACGTCCTCGACCCCGAGCTCGGACCTCCCATCCCCCGGCCGGGAGCTCCGGGCCATGGCGGCGAAGGGTCCCCCCCGAACCCGACGTCGTTCCCGGCCGCGCCGGCCTGGCCTCGCAAGTGGATGGCGGCAATCGTCGCCACTGCTGTGGTGGCCGGTGCCGGTGCCGGCGCGGGTGTGTCGGCGCTCATGCACAACGACTCGACCAAGACGGTCACCGTCCCCGTCGGCTCCTCGAGGAACTCCAGCGTCATCGCCCAGCCGTCCGACGTGCAGGGCATCCTCGCCAAGGTCGGGCCGGCCGTCGCCTACGTCCGCACCCAGAACTTCAGCCCCGGCACCTTCTTCCCGTCGGGCGGCGCGGGCACGGGCATCGTGTTGACGCCCGATGGTGAGCTGCTCACCAACGCCCACGTCGTCAACGGCGCCACGTCGATCAAGGTCACCGTCGGCAACGACACCCAGTCCCACGACGCCTCGCTGATCGGCATCAATCGCAACGCCGACCTGGCGCTGGTGAAGATCAACGGCGTGAGCAACCTGCCCACCGCCCAACTGGGTAGCTCGTCGGACCTCAAGGTCGGCGACAGCGTCATCGCCATCGGCAACGCCCTCAATCTGCAGGGAGGGATGACGGTGACCGAGGGCATCGTGTCGGCCCTCAACCGCTCGATCGACGCCGGCGAGCCCGGCAACGGCAGCGAAAGCCTGAGCGGCCTCATCCAGACCGACGCCGCCATCAACCCCGGCAACGCCGGCGGCCCCCTCGTCAACGCCGCCGGCCAGGTCGTCGGCATCAATACCGCGACCAGCGGTGACGCCCAGAACATCGGCTTCGCCATCGCCATCGACAAGGCCAAGCCGGTGATCGATCAGCTGCGCAAGGGCGGTTCCTCGACGTCGGGTTCGTCGACCGATCAGACCGGTCGCGCCTTCCTCGGCGTCAGCGTCACCGACGGCCAGACCGGCGCCCTCGTGGAACAGGTCGACCCCAGCACCCCGGCGGGCAAGGCCGGCATCCAGCAGGGCGACGAGATCATCTCCCTCGGTGGTCAGCAGGTGCAGTCGGCCGCCGACCTGACGACCGTCATGCAGTCGCACAAGCCGGGCGACAAGGTGACCGTCACCTTCCTCCGCGGTCAAAGCCAGCAGTCGGCCGACGTCACCCTGGCATCCCGCCAAGCCAGCCAGTAACGGTCAGCCGGCTGCATCAGCGGTCACCTTCCGGCGAGCCCACTCGTAGTCGGGCTTGCCGGTCGGTGATCGTTGCACGTTGTCGACGGTGACGAGGTCGCGCGGGAGCTTGTAGGCCCCGAGGTGCGGGCGGCAGTGGGCGTCGAGGTCGGCGAGGTCGAGAACTTCGCCGTCGGCGAGCTGCACGAGCGCCACGACCTGCTGGCCCCACTTCGGATCCGGGCGTCCGACGACGATGGCGTCGACGACGCTCGGGTGGGTCTTTATGACCGCCTCGACCTCCTCGGGGTACACCTTCTCGCCGCCGGTGTTGATGCACTGCGAGCCGCGGCCGACGAGGCGGATGCTGCCGTCGGCATCGACGGTCGCCATGTCGCCGGGCAGCGTCCAGCGGACGCCGTTGTGCTCGACGAACGTGCGGGCCGTCTTCTCGGGGTCGTTGTGGTAGCCGATCGGCACGCGGCCGCGGACGGCGAGGCGACCGACCTGACCGGAGCCCGGCGTCACCGGCTCGAAGTCGTGGTCGACGACCGCCGTCTCAGGGCGGGCGTTGAACTTGAGCGACTGCGGTGCCACACCGGAGCGAGTCGTGACCGTCGCCGCCTCGACCGGTGCTTCCGACGCGCCGACCGCCTCCGAGATGGCGACCACGGTCGGGATGCGCTCGAGCAGCTCGGCCTTGACGTGG
>JAFAUA010000456.1 GCA_019243595.1 Acidimicrobiia bacterium | reverse complement strand
CCCGGTTCGGCCCACCACTTCGGTGGTGTGCCGATCGGGCCGTGCGCTGGCGACGTGTGGACGAATTGTGATGATGAAGTAGTCATCGGCACCGGCGAGGGCGCCGAACGCTCGGCACGGCACTATGTCGGCGCCAATTCTGTCAACGCGCGGCGAACCACGAGCTTGCTCGTTCAGAACGAGGCAGCGTGCCGCGCTTGCGGCAGCCGCCGTATGACAGAACCCGCAATCCGCGCCGACGAAGCGGGTGCCCCCGAGGTGATGTGCCGGTCGGGGGCACCTCGTGATCCCCACGGACGCAGTACCGTCCGGCAATGCTTAAGCCCGGCGACAAGGCTCCCGACTTCACCCTGCTCGATCAGCATGGCAACAAAGTCAGGCTGAAGGACTTCCGCGGACGTAGGGCAATTGTCTACTTCTACCCGAAGGCCGACACACCCGGGTGCACGACCCAGGCGTGTGAGCTGCGGGACGCCAGTCCGAAGCTCGGCGACACGGCGGTCGTCGGCATCAGCCCCGACGCGCCGAACAAGCAGGCCAAGTTCGACGAGAAGTACGGCCTCGGCTTTCCGCTGCTTGCCGACGAAGACCACGCTGTCGCCGAGGCCTACGACGTGTGGGGCGAGAAGAAGAACTACGGCCGCACGTACATGGGCATCATCCGTTCGGCGTTCCTCGTCGACGAGAAAGGCAAGCTCGAGGACGTCTGGTACAAGGTCAGCCCGAAGGCAACCGCCGAGAACTTGCTCAAGGCTCTCGGCAAGTGACGGTCACCGGCGCCCACGTCATCTTGTACTCGCCCGAGGCCGACGCCCTGCGGTCGGTACTGAAGGACACCTTCGGCTGGCGCAACGTCGACGCCGGCGGGGGCTGGCTGATCTTCGCCCTTCCGCCCGCGGAGGTCGCCGTCCACCCGGGCGAGAGCCCGAGCCACGAGCTCACGCTCACGTGCGACGACCTCGCGGCGACGATGGCCGAGCTGAAGGAGAAGGGCCTCGAGTTCAAGGGTGAGCCGCACGAGGAGCGGTGGGGCCTCGTCGCCACGATGGTGCTTCCGGGTGGCGTGGAGATGCTGCTCTACGAGCCCCGACACCCGACGGCGATCTGACCTCTTCGCGTTAAGCGGCGATGCCGTGGTCGGCCAGGGGGCCGGCCGTCAGTCCCATCGCCGACAGCCGTGCGGCTAGGCCGTCGAGGGCGCCGAGGGCCGACTTCCACGACCCCGGTGCTGACGCGCAGTCGGAGTCGTGGAGCAGCACGGTGACGCCGGGGCCGAGATCCTTGTCGAGCTCGGCGAGAACGGTGTCCGGCGTCGCCTTCTCCGACCAGTCCTTGCCCCACGCCGACCACAGGACGGTGCGCAGACCGAAGCGTTGGGCGGCGAGGAGGCCGGCGTTCGACAGCGTGCCGAACGGCGGCCGGTACCAGCGGGGCATCTGACCGGTCGCCTCGGCGACGGTGTGAATGCCGCGGAGGATGTCGTCACGGACGCGGCCCGGGGGCGTGAACAGCTGGGAGCGGTGGTGGTAGCCGTGGGCCGCGACCTCGTGGCCGGCGGCCGCGACCTCGGCGGCGATGCTGCGGTGAACCTCGGCGTTGACGCCGAGCATGAAGAACGTGGCGCGCATGCCGAGGCGGTCGAGGGCCTCGAGGAAGTGCGGCGTGGTCCCGGGATCGGGGCCGTCGTCGAAGGTGAGGGCGACGTGCTTGGGCGAGCCGAGGCCGGCCAGCTGCGGGAGGTAACGGCGGCGGAGACTGGCGCGCGTCGTTACCAGCGGCACGGCGTGCGCAGCCAGAGCGGCGGCCGTGCCGGCCGCCATGACGGTGCGGGCTCGCATCAGAGCTGGGAGAGCGGTGCTGCCGCCAGCCCGTTGGCGGTCAGGCTCTGCTGCACGTTGTAGAGGTTATGCAGCAACTCGTCGATCGACTCGCCCCGGCCGTCGAGCACGACGACCTGCCCGGCGCGGAGCTTGGGTACCGATCGCTCCTCGGTGAGCACGACCGAGGGCATCACGACCCGCTCGTGCACCAATCGGGCCGACGCCAGGTCGAAGCCATCGATCTTGCGCTGGGGGACGAACTCACGCGGGCGCTCACCAGTGACGGTGTGGATGGCCTTGAGGGATCGCATCAGATCCGACCGGGCCCGACCCCACTGGACGGCGTCCCGGTGCCCCCATCCGCCATTAGCGAGCGGAACGCCGGCCGCCTGCAGACGCCGGACGTCGTCGGGCGCATCGGCCACCAGGCGGCCGCACACGATCGCCGTGCCGTTGGCCTGACGCAGGACATCGGGGAGCGTGGCGCTCTTCACCTCGTCCTCGCTGAGGCGGACGGCGAGGTACACCGACCCCGCCTTCTTCGGGTGGGCAATGCCGATGCCGTGGGCGGCGGCGGTGCCGACGCCGGCGGTGAACGCCGCGTAGGTGGCAGCGATGGCGGCCACGCCGGCCGTCACCCTGCGAAGGGAAACCCGCCGGGCAGCGCGCTCGGGAACCACCTCGGGCGCATGGGCAGCCGCCAGATCGAGGACCTCGTCGGCCGGATCGCTGGCGAACATCGCCCTGCCGTTGGCGGTCATCGACCGGCCGGCCAGGCTCGTCGCCCGGTCGAGGACCGGGAAGAGCTCGTCGGCATCGGCCGCGTAGGCGGCGACACCCGCGTTGGCCATCTGCTCGGCGTTGTCCTTGCCGTGGCCGGCAATGGGCTCGAAGCTCACAACCGGCAGCCCGGCCGCAAACGCCTCCATGCACGTGAGGCCGCCCGCGTTCTGCACGAGGACGTCGGACGCCGCCATGAGGGTGGGCATCTCGTCGGTCCAGCCGAGGACGTGGCCGGCGCCGCGGGTCTGCAGCTTCTTGTGGAGCTGCTCGTTGTTTCCGCAGACGGCGAGCGGTGTGTAGCGGCCGTCGGCGATGAGGGTGTCGAAGGTCGTGGTGATGTCGCCGATGCCCCACGCGCCGGCGACGACCAGCACCAGGCGCTCGTCGTCGTCGAAGCCCAGCTCCTTGCGGGCAACGCTGCGGTCGGGGAGCTCGGCGTGGAAACGGTCGGGCACCATCGGGCCCGGCGCCGTCGCGGCCCGACCGGAGCGGGCGGCCGCGGCTTCCGCGGACTGCGGGTGCACGCACATGTGCAGGTCGACGCCGGGGTGTGTCCACAGTGGGTGAACGGCGAAGTCGGTGATGAACGTGGCGACGGGTATCGGGAGGCGCCCCTTCTGGCGCGCTGCGCCGAGCACCAGCGATGCCATCGGATAGGTCGACACCACGACGTCGGCGTCGGTCTCGCGGACCCACCGCAGCATCTTGCGGCGGGTCAACAGGTTGATCAGGGCGCCGAGAGGCTGGACGAAGAAGGGGAGGCGGTACCAGAGGCGGTACGTCGCGTCGTATGACCACGGCGCGTAGCGGAGCTCCAGCCAGTAACCGAGGCGCACGAGAAACCCGATGCGCAGCGGAAACGCATCGAGGAAGTCGACCATCTGGGCGTGGTGACCCCGGCTACGTATACGGCGCAGTAGTTCGCGCGCCGCCCCGTCGTGCCCCCCGCCCATACTGGCCGAGACCACAAGGACTCGGCTCTCGTTCACTTCCCAGAAACTACCGTGCGCGGCGCCATGGTTGTGGTTTCTGCGCTCGGATCTGCCCTCCTGTACGCCCTCGCTGCCGTCGCCCAGCAGCGGGCGGCAAGGGCCGCGCCCGCGGAGCACTCGCTCCGCCTACGCCTGCTGATCGGGCTGCTGCAACGGCCGCTGTGGCTGGTGGGGCTGGGGTGTGACGTGAGCGCTTTTGTCCTGCAGTTCTACGCCCTCGACCACGGCGCGCTTGTGCTTGTCCAACCACTCCTTGTGAGCGGCTTGCTGTTTGCCCTGCCGCTGGGCGCCCTGGTCTCCCACGAGCGCCTCCGGCGGTCGGACTACATCGGCGCCGCGCTCGTCGTCGTCGGGCTCTCGGTGTTCCTGATCACCGCCCAGCCCGACCGGGGCGGCGCGGACGCCTCTCCGAAGGTCTGGCTGATGCTCCTCGTGTCGACGATCTTTGTCATCTCCGCGCTGATCTTCCTTGCCCAGCACACTGGGGGCTCACGGCGCGCCAACTTCCTGGCCGCTGCGGCCGGCACGATGTACGGGCTCACCGCCGCGCTGACCAAATCGTGCGGGCACCTCTTCGACGCCGGGCTGAAGCACCTGTTCACCAGCTGGAAGCCGTACGCCCTCGCCGCCGGCGGCGTCTCCGGCACCGTCGTCGACCAGAGCGCCTACCAGTCAGGACCGCTCAACTGGTCGCTGCCGATCCTCACCGTCGTCGACCCGATCGTCAGCATCGCCATCGGCGCCTTCGTCTTCGGCGAAGGCATCGAGGTCGACGGCCTGGCCCCCTTCATTGAGGCCATCGCCCTGGTGGTGATGACCATCGGCGTCTTCAAACTCTCGAGCTCACCGCTGGTCGCTCATGCCAAGCAAGAGGGAGCAGCCGAGGAGCAGCAGTAGCGCCGTACGCTGCACACGAGCCCGGGTGATGGAACGGTAGACATGATGGCCTCAAAAGCCATTGTCCGAAAGGGCGTGTGGGTTCGAGTCCCACCCCGGGCACCAAACATACGTTCGATTAGCGTGATATGCTCGGTGAATGACCCGAAGTGCGGTGGACGTCGCAAGGGTCTTTGAGCTCGCCCAATCTGACCTGTCCCCCTACGCCATTTCGCGAGCGACCGGGGTGCCGCGAGAGACGGTGAGGCGTTGGCTTGCGGCGGATCGGGGCGCGCTACTCCTTGATCGCGAACGAGTGGCCTGCAATGAGGACGGGTGCGCCTTGGTCGACGCCGCGCCTCACGGCGCCTATGCATATCTCCTAGGTCAATACCTGGGTGACGGCCACATCGCCACGCATCCCCGCGGCGTGTATCGCCTCGTGATCACGTGCTGCAACGCGTATCCAGCGATTGTCGCTGAGTGCGAAGCGGCAATCGAGCTCGTCTTGCCGCGCAACGGTGTCGACTTCCGCGAGCGACAGGGCGTCGTGCTTGTGTCGTCGTATTCGAAGCACTGGCCGTGCTTCTTCCCGCAGCACGGCCCCGGCCGAAAGCATGAACGTCCGATCCGACTCACGGCCTGGCAGAAGGACGTCGTGGACGCTCACGCCAAAGCATTTCTCCGCGGTCTGATTCATTCGGATGGGTGTCGTTCGATGAATCGGATTCGCGGGAAGACGCGTTGGTACGAGTACCCGAGGTACTCGTTCAAGAACGAGTCGGGAGACATCCTCGAGCTGTTTGGCGATGCCTGCGACACGGTCGGCGTCGAGTGGCGGTACAACCGATACAACTCGATCTCCGATTTCTCGGCGCGCCTCCGTTGCCCTGGTTGATCAATTCGTAGGTCCGAAGAGCTGACCTGAGCTAGGCGACGCGCACCAACTTTGGGGTCGACGGCAGGTGGGAGACGGCCTCGATCGCGGAGTTGAAGGTGACCTCGCTGAGGACGCCGGGGGCGGCAAC
>JAFAUA010000460.1 GCA_019243595.1 Acidimicrobiia bacterium | reverse complement strand
GCCCTGCTCCCGACGTTCCGGCCGGGCGAGGTGATCGGCGCCATGACTCGGGTGCGTGGACGTGACGGCGAACCTCTCGACGTCACCGATCTGGCCCAGGCCACCTACGGCGAGCTCGAGGGGCGGCGCCTCGCAGAGGAGGCGGCTGACTTCGTCAAGGAACACGTGCCCGGCTTCGCCGATGCCTTCCTGGCCGACACGGCGCCGGCGCTGGGCGTTCGCGAGACGCGACGCGCCGTGGGGCGCCATGTGCTGACCGGCGAAGAGGTGGCCGGGCTGGCGCGCTTCGACGACTCGGTCGCGGCCGGCGCCTGGCCGCAGGAGTACCACGCGAGTGGACGCTCGACCGAGTACCGCTCGCTCCCCGACGGCGGGTACTACCAGATGCCGTTCCGCGCCCTGCAGCCCCAGGGTGTGGCCAACCTTCTCGTTGCCGGGCGCTGCATTTCGGCCGACCACGACGCACTCGCGTCGACCCGCGTCATGGCGCCGTCGTTGGCGCTGGGTCAGGCGGCCGGTACGGCCGCGGCGCTGCTCGCCGACACCGGCGATGACGTCGTCGTCGGCGACCTCCAGGTATCACTCAAAGAACAGGGCGCGTTTCTCGGATGAACTTCGCCAACATCATCGAACCCCATCCGGAAAGCTCGACGGCGCTGGTCAGCCAGGGACGCATCACGACCTACGGCCAGCTCAAGCGTCAGGTAGGGGAGTTGCGGGGCGGGCTCGTGCGCGCCGGGCTCGAACCCGGCGACCGGCTCGCCATCGTCAACGCCAACACGTGGTTCTTCGTTGTCTCGTACCTGGCGACCCTCGGCGCGGGCGGCGTGGCCGTGCCCCTCAATCCGCAGGCGCCCCCGAACGAGCTCGAGGCCGAGCTGAGCGCGACCGGCGCGCGCATGGCGGTCGTTGGTCCGAGGGGCCGCGACTCCTTCGCCGGCGTCGACCGCATGGCCGTCGACCTGGAGCGCGTGCTCGTGCCGGAAGGCGTGCACCTGGACGCCGCCGACCCGATCGAGGAGCTGTTCGACGGCGATCCGGCACCGGTCGTGGCGCGCGACGAGCACGACGACGCCGTCCTTATGTTCACGGCGGGTACGGCAGGTCCGCGAAAGGCGGCGCGTCTCACCCACCGCAACCTGCTTTCGAACCTGGAGCAGGTGCAGGCCCACCCTGGACTTGTGCGGGGCGCCGACGACGTGGCCCTCGGCGTGCTGCCGTTGTTTCACATCTTCGGCCTCAATGCCGTGCTCGGACTGGGTCTGTTCGTCGGCTCGTCGGTTGTCCTGCTCGAGCGCTTCGACCCGGCATCGAGCCTCGAGGCCGTGCGCGAACACGGCATCACCGTGGTCGCCGGAGCGCCGCCGCTGTTCGGAGCATGGGCGTCGGTGCCGGGTGTGAACGCCTCGGCGCTGGATTCGGTGCGGCTCGTCGTCTCGGGTGGCGCACCGCTCGCCGACGAAGTGGCGGAGGCCTTCCGGGCCCGGTTCGGCAAGCCGATCTGGCAGGGCTACGGGCTCACCGAGACATCGCCGATCGTGAGTTCGTCGCTCGCCGGCGGCGAGCCCCGAAAAGGCTCGATCGGCGTGCCGCTTCCCGGCGTCGAGGTACGGCTAGTCGACGCCGACGGTGAGGACACGCTGGCCGGCGACTCCGGCGAGGTCTGGGTGCGCGGGCCCAACGTATTTCCCGGCTACTGGAACGACCCCGACGCCACGGCGATGGTGTTGACCGCCGACGGGTGGCTGAAGACCGGTGACATCGCGGTGACCGACGACGACGGCTACCTGTACCTCGTCGACCGGGCCAAGGACCTCATCATCGTCTCGGGCTTCAACGTGTTCCCCGCCGAGGTCGAGGAGGTCCTCGTCGAGCACTCCGGGATCGCCGAGGCTGCTGTCGTCGGCGTCAGCCATCCGTACTCGGGCGAGGCGGTGAAGGCCTACGTCGTCCCCGAGGGCGGCAAGCACCTCGAGGAAGAGGAGATCATCGAGTTCTGCGCCGAGCGCCTGGCCCGCTACAAGTGCCCGTCGTCGGTCAGCTTCGTGGACCAGATTCCACAAGGTCTGGCCGGGAAGGTGCTGCGGCGGGCGCTGCGGGACGCGCCCGGGGACGGGGAGTCCTGACGGCGAGCAGGAAGCCGGCGTAGAGCACCGACACGCCGACGGCCAGCGTCACCGCGAACGCTTCCATCTGGCCGAGCACCGAATTGAGCAACCCGCTGGCGCCGAGCACCAGCGTGCCGGCGGCGATGACGACGTTGGCCCACATGCGCTGCCGCTGCGTCGACCGCAGCTTCCACGCGCTCCACGCCGCGCCACCGAGGACGACCAGTGCACCGCCGCCGGAGGCGACCGCGGCCAGCACGCGCGGCAGCGCCTCGAAGATGTCCGAGCCCTGCGGGAGCTTCGTGCCGTCGACGATGGCGTGGGCCGGTGCCGAGATGATCACGCCGGCCGCGAAGAAGGCGAAGGCGGTGACACCGAGTGCGGCCCGGTTGCCCGGCCCTCGCCCGCCGAGGAGGTACACGGTGCCAACCGCGAGGACGGGGACGTTCACGATCGCACCGAAGAGATAGAAGGCCCGGAACACCGGGATCGTCCACCCGGTGCCGACGCCGACCCACAAGCACACAGCGCCTGCTGCGAAGAGTGCCAGCGCGCTCGCCCACGCCAGCTCGTGGCGGCGGCGCCCCGCGAGCCAGCGCTCGAACGTCGACATGGCGAACGCCACGGCAACCAGCGTCGCCCCAGCTGCGAGCGCGCTCTCGGTCACGCGGTCACAATACGGCGGCAAGCGTAAGTGTCATTGTGAAATGCGACCCTCCGTCGGTACCATCGGCTGATGGTCAAGCAGCTGGCTGGAGGAGAAGCAGATACTCCGGGGAATGGTGAGCGGCCCCGGCGCCGCATCCCCGAAGCAACCGTTGCCCGCCTGCCGCTGTACCTCCGCTCGCTGCTCGAAGCGGCCGAGACCAAGACCACGACGGTGTCGTCGGAGCGCCTGGCCGAGATGGCCGGCGTGAACGCGGCCAAGGTGCGCAAGGACCTCTCGTATCTCGGCTCCTACGGCACCCGGGGGGTCGGCTACGACGTCGAGTACCTGCTGTTCCAGATCAGCCGGGAACTCGGGCTCACCCAAGACTGGCCGGTCGTGATCGTCGGTATCGGCAACCTCGGTCACGCCCTCGCCAACTACAAGGGGTTCTCCGAGCGCGGCTTCCGGGTCGCGGCCCTGGTCGACTCCGACCCTGCGAAGCGGGGCGAGGCGGTTGCTGGCATGCGGGTCCGGGGGCTCGACGAGCTGGCTCAGATCGTCGCCGACGAGCGCATCGCCATCGGCATCGTGGCCACGCCGGCGACCGTGGCCCAGGAGGTCGCCGACCGCCTCGTCGCCGCCGGGGTGACGTCGATCCTCAACTTCGCACCAGTCGTGCTGACGGTCCCCGACGACGTGTCGCTGCGCAAGGTCGATCTTTCGATCGAGCTGCAGATTCTCTCCTACTACCAGCAGCGCCGCATGGGTGCCGGGGAGGCGGGCGCCGCCATCTCCGAGCTGGCTTCCGTGCAGTAGTAGGGGTCCCAATGCTCCCGCCGCAGTATCCGGTCAACCTCGTCGTGAAGGGCCGGTCCTGCCTGGTCGTCGGTGGGGGGCCCGTCGCCGCCGAGAAGGCGGCCGCGCTGGTGGCGTGCGGCGCGGAGGTGCACGTCGTCGCCGAACGTGTCGGGCCCGAGGTCCGAGCTTTGTCCGTCACCTGGGAGGAGCGTTCGTACTCTCCGGGAGAGGTGTCGGGCTACCGCCTGGCAATTGCGGCCACCGGGTCGGCGGCGGCCAACAAGGCGGTGTACGACGACGGCGAGGCGGCCGGCGTGTGGGTCAACAGCGCTGACGACCCCGAGAACTGCTCGTTCACCCTGCCGGCGATCGTCCGGCGTGGGCCGGTGCTGGTGGCGGTCTCGACCGGCGGCCGGAGCCCGGCTTTGGCGTCATGGCTCAAGGGACGTCTCGCCGCCGAGGTGGGCCCCGAGTACGAGGTTCTGGCCGATCTTCTGGCTGCCGAACGGGAAGCGGTGCGGGCCGACGGGCGTTCGACCGAGGGGCTGAATTGGCAGAAGGCCCTCGACTCCGACATGCTCGAACTGATCAGAAACGGCCAAGTGGCCGATGCAAGGGAGCGCCTGCAGGCGTGTCTGTCGTCGTCGTCGGACTAAACCATCGCACCGTCCCGCTCGAATTGCTCGAGCGAGTGAACGTCTCTCCAACCCGCCTGCCGAAGGTGCTGGGTGATCTGGCGGCGCGCGAGCACGTCGGCGAGGTCGTCGTGCTCTCCACGTGCCACCGCACCGAGGTGTATGCCGTCGCCGAGCGCTACCACGGCGCCGTGCAGGACATCCGCAACGCTTTCAGCGAGATGGCCTTCATCGCTCCCGAAGACTTCAGCGACCACCTCTACACGTACTTCGACGAGGGCGCGGTCAACCATCTGTTCTCGGTCGCCGCGGGCGTCGACTCCGTGGTCCTCGGCGAGAGCGAGATCCTCGGCCAGGTTCGGAACGCGTGGCAGCGTGCACAGGAGGAAGGGTCGACGGGTCCGCGTCTGGCTGCGCTGTTTCGCCAGGCTCTCGTCGTCGGGAAGCGGGCGCGCACGGAGACGGCAATCGGCCGCGGCAGCACCTCGCTGGCCCACGCCGCCGTCGACATGGCCGAGCGCCGATTGGGCTCGCTCGAGGGCAAACGCATCCTGTTGCTCGGCGCCGGCGAGGTCGGCGAGAGCATGGCGTTGGCGGTCGCGGGCATCGACGGCGCCGAGGTCTTCGTCGCCAACCGCACCTGGGAGCGGGCGGTGGCGCTGGCGTCTCGTGTGGGCGGACGCGCCGTGCAGCTCGACGGCGTTCGGGAGGCCCTGGCCGACGTCGACCTGCTCCTCACGTCGACGGGGGCGCCGTCCGCCATCGTCGATCAGACCGACCTGGCGCCGGTTGTCGAGGCTCGCGGCGGAAGGCCGCTGCTGATCGTCGACGTCGCCATGCCTCGTGACATCGACCCGTCGGTGTCGGAGCTTCCTGGTGTTGAGCTCCTCGACCTCGACGACGTCCGTGCGTTCGTGGAGGCCGGACTCGCTGAACGGCGCCGTGAGGTCGACCGGGTGCGCGCCATCATCGACGAGGAGCGCGAGCGGTTCCTCGAGAGTGTCACCGCCCGCGAGGTTGCGCCGACGATCACGGCGCTCCGCGAGCGCGCCGAGGCGCTGCGAGTCGCCGAGCTGGAACGGCATCGCGGCCGGCTCGAGGGTCTCGATGCCAAACAGCGCGAGGCCGTCGAGGCCGTGACCCGCGGGGTGCTGGCCAAGCTGCTGCACGACCCGACGGTGCACCTGAAGGACGCCGCCGGTACGCCGAAGGGCGAGCGCCTCTCCGACGCGCTGCGCGAGCTCTTCGATCTGTAGGCGCGAGTGATGCGCGCGGCCACGCGGGCCAGCGCCCTCGCTCGGCTGCAGACCGATCTGGTCGCCGCCGCCCTGGGCGAGCCGGTAGAGCCGGTCGTGGTCCAGACCTTGGGCGACCAACGGACCGACGTCGCCATCTGGGAGATGGGTGGTCAGGGCGTGTTCGTGAAGGAGGTGCAGCAGGCCGTTCTCGACGGCCGCGCCGACTTCGCTGTGCACTCGGCGAAGGACCTGCCGGCGCAGTCGCCGGACGGTCTGGTGATCGCCGCCATCCCCGAGCGGGAGGATCCTCGCGACGCGCTGGTGGGCTCGACCCTGGAAGGGCTTCCCACGGGTGGACGCGTGGGCACCGGATCGGTTCGCCGCCGGGCACAGCTGGCCTGGGCCCGTCCCGATCTCACGTTCGGCGGGCTGCGAGGCAACATCGACACTCGCCTGGCGAAAGCGGCGGACTTCGACGCCATCGTCGTGGCCGCCGCTGCCCTGCACCGCCTCGGACACACCCAGGTCATCGACGAAGTGCTCGACCCCGAGGTGCTGCTGCCACAGGTCGGACAGGGCGCGCTGGCGGTCGAGTGCCGGACCGACGACGAGACCGTGCGCGCCGCCCTGGCGCGCATCGACCACGAGCCGTCTCGCCGGGCAGTCGAAGCCGAGCGGGCGTACCTGCGGGAGATCGGCGACGGCTGCCAGCTACCGGTCGGCGCGCTGGCGACGATCGATGCCGACGGACGCATCACTGTCACCGGCATGATCGCCACCCTTGATGGCGTCACCCTGCTCCGCCACGCCGACGCGGGAGACGACGGGGTCGCCGTCGGACGCGCCGTCGCCCGCCACTTGCTCGACGAGGGCGGGGCCGCGGCACTCCTAACGGAGCTCGATGCGTCATGACCGTTTATCTGGTGGGAGCGGGGCCGGGCGATCCTGATCTGCTGACGGTGAAGGGCGCCGAGGTGTTGCGGCGTGCCGACGTCGTCGTCTACGACCGTCTGTCGGTCGCGTCGCTGCTCGACATGGCCCCGCCCAGTGCCGAGCGCATCGGTGTTGGCAAGACTCCTGGCCACCCGAGCGTGCCCCAGGAGGAGATCAACGAGCTGTTGGTCGCGCGCGGGCGTGAGGGCAAGGAGGTCGTGCGCCTGAAGGGTGGCGACCCCTTCGTGTTCGCACGCGGTGGCGAGGAGGCGCAGGCGCTGCTCGACGCCGGCGTGTCCTTCGAAGTCGTGCCGGGCATCACGTCGGCGGTCGGGGTGCCGGCCTACGCCGGCGTGCCTCTGACCTACCGCGGCAAGTCGACGTCGTTCACGGTCGTCACCGGCCACGAGGACCCGTGGGCGGCGACCGAGACCGACTGGGAGGCGGTTGCCCGCGTCGGCGGCACGATCGTGATTCTGATGGGGGTCGCCACGCGTGCCGCCATCGCCGAACGGCTGATCGCGGGCGGCCTGGCGGCCGACACACCGGTCGCCGCCGTGCGCTGGGGGACCAGGCCCGAGCAGCGCACGGTGCGGACGACGCTCGGTCAGCTCGGGGGCCTCGAGATTGAGGCGCCGGTCACGATGGTGGTCGGCGCTGTCGCCGAGCTCGACCTGCGTTGGTTCGAGAGCCGGCCCCTGTTCGGCCGTCGCGTCGTGGTGACTCGGGCGCGGGAGCAGGCCTCCGAACTGGTCGACCTCCTCCAACGCCTTGGCGCCCAGGCGATCGAACTGCCGGCGATCACCATCGGGGAGCCCGACGACGGCGGGGCGGGGCTGTGGGAGAGCGCGTCCTCGCTTCGACGAGGCGATTTCGAGTGGATCGTGTTCACGTCGGCCAACAGCGTCGACCGCTTCTGCGCGTTGCTCCGCGACGCACGTGACTTCGGCACGACCAAGGTTGCCGCTATCGGGCCGGGCACCGGCGCCGCCCTCGCCCGCTTCGGGATCGAGGCGGATCTCGTGCCCGACCGGTTCGTCGCCGAGTCGCTCGTCGAGGCGTTCCCATCGGGTGAGGGCCGGCTGCTGCTGCCCCGCGCCGCGGTGGCCCGGGACGTTCTCGTCGACGGCCTCGGCGCCAAGGGGTGGGCGGTCACCGTCGTCGAGGCGTACCGGACGCGTCCCGCCGAGCCGTCGCCATCAACGCTGGCCGAAGCCCGCAAGGCCGACGCCATCACCTTCACGTCGTCGTCGACGGTGACCAACTTCCTCCAGGTCGCGGGTGCCGACGCCGTCCCTCCGGTCGTCGTCTGCATCGGACCCATCACCGCCGCGACCGCGCGCGATGCGGGTCTGACGGTCGACGTCGTGGCCGAGGAGCACACCATCGACGGCGTAGTCGACGCCCTGGCCTCGGCGCTTTCCCAGCGATGAGCGAGGTCCACGAGGCGCTCGGCCTCCCGGTACCGATCGTCCCACCCCCCACCGTGACCCGGGCGATGACGGCCACGCGTCGCGCCCTCGGCCGAACGCAGGACCGGATGACGGTGCCCTTCCAGGTCGTCTTCGACCGCATGTTCGGCCTTCTGGACAACAAGGCGCTGTTCATCGCAGTCGAGCTCGGCGTGCCCGACGTGCTCGAGGCCGGCCCGCTGCCCGTCGGACGATTGGCCGAGGAGACCGGGGCCGACGAGGACGCCCTCGATCGCGTGCTGCGCTACCTCGCGTCCCGGGGGGTATTCCGCCTCGGGCCCGACGGCCGCTACGCCAACAACGCCGTGACCGACGTGCTCCGGCGAAACCACCCCTGGTCGTGGCGGGCGTGGGTGCTCCTCATCGGGAGCCCGTGGAACTGGGACATCTGGAAGAACCTCGAGGTGCGCGTGCGCGGTGAGGGGAGCGCGACTGAGGCGGCCCACGGCTGTGACTTCTTCACGTACGTCAACGAGCGAGACCCAGCGGCCGGTGCTGCCTTCAACGAAGCGATGGCCAGCGGTTCCCGGGTGCAGGCTCTCCTGTTCGCCGAGCACTACGACTTCGAAGGCGTGCGGCACGTATGCGACGTCGGGGGCGGGAGCGGCTCGGTGCTCGCTCGAGTGTTGACTGCGCATCCGGCGCTGCGAGGCACGCTGCTCGAGCTTCCCGCCCTGGCGGCCGACGCGGCACGAGTGTTCAGCGAGACCGGCGTTGCTGAACGCGCCGAGTTCGTCGCCGGCGACTTCTTCGAATCCGTCCCCGCCGGCTGCGATCTCTACCTCCTCTTCTCCGTGATCCACGACTGGGGCGATGAGGAGTGCGCCCGCATCCTGCAGACGGTCGCGAGGGCGATGAAGCCCGGATCCCGCCTGGCGGTCGTCGAACCGCACATCGAACGCGGCGCGGCCGGCAACTTCGCCAAGGCGACCGATCTGCTCATGCTGGCGTTCACCGACGACGGGAGGGAAAGGACGCTGTCCGAGTTCGCCGCCCTTTGGCGGCGGGCGGGTCTCACCGAACGCCGGCGAATCGTGTTGCCGTCGCTGTTCGATGTTTTTGAACTGGTCGTAGCATCTAACTCGTGAGCTTCCCGGCCCGGCGCATGCGTCGACTCCGGCGGACGCCGGCCCTCCGCCGGCTGGTTGCCGAGACACGGCTGACGGTCGACGACCTGGTTGCCCCCCTCTTTGTGCGCGAGGACATCTCCGCGCCTGCCCCCGTGCACTCGCTGCCGGGCGTCGTGCAGCACACGCGCGAGTCGCTGCGCAAGGAGGTGCGCGAGCTGGCCGGGCTCGGCATCCCGGCCGTGATCCTGTTCGGCATCCCCGCCCGCAAGGACGCCGAGGGTTCCGAAGCGTGGAACGCCGACGGCATCGTCCAGGTGGCGCTGCGAGATCTGCGCGACGAGGTCGGGGATTCGCTGGTGCTGATGGCCGACCTGTGCCTCGACGAGTACACCGACCACGGGCACTGCGGCATCGTGCGGCCGGACGGCAGCGTCGACAACGACGCCACCATCGACTTGTACGCGCGGACCGCGCTCGCCCAGGCCGAGGCCGGTGTCGACGTCGTGGCGCCGTCCGGGATGATGGACGGCCAGGTGGCGGCCATCCGCGCTGCTCTCGACGGCGACGACCGCACCGACATCGCCATCCTCGCCTACGCAGCGAAGTACGCGTCAGCGCTGTACGGGCCGTTCCGCGACGCCGTCGACGTGACGATCGCCGGCGGCGGCGACCGCAAGGGCTACCAGCAGGACTGGCACAACCAGCGTGAGGCGCTGGCCGAGATCGCCCTCGACATCGACGAGGGCGCCGACATGGTGATGGTGAAGCCGGCGCTCGCCTACCTCGACGTGATTGCGGCGGCCCGGGCCCGGTTCGACGTGGCCCTGGCGGCGTACCACGTGTCCGGGGAGTACGCGATGGTGAAGGCGGCCGCAGAACGCGGCTGGATCGACGGCGACGCCGTCGCCCTCGAGCACCTCACCGCCATCAAGCGGGCGGGCGCCGACGTGATCCTCACGTACTTCGCGCGCGAGCTGGCCGAGCGAGGCCTGTAGTGAGCTCGGACAACGCCGGCCTCTTCAAGCGCGCCTCCGACGTCATCCCTGGCGGCGTCGACTCGCCGGTGCGGGCCTTCGGGTCTGTGGGCGGCCACCCCTACTTCGTTGCCCGCGCCGAGGGCTGCTACGTCTGGGACGTCGAGGGCCGCCGCTATGTCGACTACGTGCAGTCCTGGGGCGCGTCGATCCTCGGCCACGCCGACCCGCGCGTCGTCGAGGCGGTGCGCAAAGCAGCCGGCGACGGCACGTCGTACGGGGCACCGACCGAGCGCGAGGTACAGCTGGCGGAGGCGATCCGTTCGCGGGTGCCGTCGTGCGAGAAGGTGCGCCTGGTCAACAGCGGTACCGAGGCCGCGATGAGCGCCGTGCGCTTGGCCCGCGGCGCGACGGGCCGGGATCGGCTCGTGAAGTTCGCCGGCTGCTATCACGGCCACAGCGACGCCCTGCTCGCGGCCGGGGGCAGCGGGCTGGCGACGTTGGGCCTGCCGGGGTCGGCGGGGGTGCCCGATTCGGCGGTCGCCGACACCGTCGTGGTGCCGTACAACGTCGTGCCCGACGTCGGCGACGACGTGGCCTGCGTGATCGTCGAGCCGGTCGCCGCCAACATGGGTCTGGTGCCTCCGGCGCCGGGGTTTCTCGAAGGCCTGCGCGCCGCGTGCGACGCGGCCGGCGCCCTGTTGATCTTCGACGAGGTCATCACCGGGTTCCGCCTCGGCCCGGGCGGTGCCCAGGAGCGGTATGGCGTCATCCCGGATCGCTCGTGCTTCGGCAAGGTGATCGGCGGAGGGCTGCCGCTGGCCGCATTCGGCGGTCGCGCCGACGTCATGGACCTGCTGGCACCTA
>JAFAUA010000110.1 GCA_019243595.1 Acidimicrobiia bacterium | reverse complement strand
TGCGTCGAGCACGTTCTGAGTGCCGACGATGTTGGTCTGCACGTAGCTCTCGGGGGCGTCGTAGGAGTACGAGATACCGATCAGGGCGGCCAGGTGGAACACGACTTCCCGCCCCTCGATAACCCGCCGCACCCGCGACCCGTCCCGCACGTCGCCCTGCACGATGTCGACGTCGTCGCGGAGACCTTCGAGCCAGCCCACGCGTCCCGACGGCGAGTAGTGGACGAGCGCTCGCACCTCGGCGCCATGCCGCAGCAGGCGCTCGACGAGGTGGCTACCGATGAAGCCTTCGCCGCCGGTCACGAAAACCTTGCGGCCGTCCCAATCAGTCACTCTTGATCTCCCGTTGCGAACTGCAGCAGCACGTTCTCGAACTCCTCGGGGCTCCCGATGTCGAACCACCGCTCGAGGACGGGGAAGACGTGCACGGGAAGCCCTTCGGCGAGCACGTCGGCGATCAGGTCAGGCATCCCCATCCGGGTCTCGGGCGGGATGAAGCGCAGTACCTCCGGCTGCATGGCGTACATACCCGCGCTCACGAAGTCGCGGCGCTCGGGTTTCTCGTCGATCTCGAGCAGGTGGTGCTCGACGGAGCGCAGCACCCCGTACGGGATCTGGGTCTTGTGCTCGACGCCGGCGACGGTGATGGCCCCGCCGTGGTGCCAGTGGAAGTCGAGCAGGCGAGCGAAGTCGAGGTCGGTGACGAGGTCGCCGTTGGTGACGATCACCGGGCCCGCAGGCAGCACCGGCAGCAGCGACAGGGCGCCCGCCGTATGAAGTGGCTCCTTCTCTCGCATGTAGTGCAGGCGGACACCCAGCTCGGACCCGTCACCCAGCCGGTTGTCGAACTCGTCGGCCTTGTAGTTCACGGCCAGATAGACGTCCTCGATGCCCGCGGTCGCGAGCGACGAGATCAGGCGCTCCACGATCGAGCTCGGCCCGATACGGAGCAGCGGCTTGGGGACCTTGTCGGTGAGCGGTCGCAATCGCTCGCCCCGGCCGCCGACCATCACGACGGCGATCGGCTTGCCGGGACCGGCGTCGGGCACCTCGTCGAGCGTGCGGACTTCGACGAGGCGTGCGTTCTCCACGACCGGCACGGCGCGCACGCGGTAGGCGCGCAGCAGGTCGGCCGCCCGCTCGGGGCCGTCGGCGACGTCGGCGACGAGCGGACGTCCGGACATCACTGTCATCACCGGCAGGTCGAGCGCCGCATGCTTCAGGGCGGCGCGGCGGACAGCGCCGTCGTCGACGGTGCCGAGCACCTCGCCATCATCGCCAAGGACGACGCCGAAGCCCATCTCGCGCACCTGCTCGAGCACGTCGCCGACCGTGGCGTCGGGCTTGAGCACGAAGGGGCGGGGGTCGGCGATGGCCCTACCTCCCGACCGGCGTGCGCGAATTGGCGAGTTCGAGGACCCACGACGCCAGGTCGTCGGCGGCACGGGGCCGGGACACGCTGTGACCGGCCTCACCCATGGCCATCCGGTGGCCGGCGTCGGCGAACAGTGAGTCGAGTGTGGGCGCCAGGTTCTCGGCGGTCGCTTCCGGGTTGCGCACCATGAGCGCGGCACCGACGTCGACGAGCACCGACGCGTTTACCGCCTGGTGATCGTGCGGCGCGTACGGATAGGGGACCAGCACGGCGGGCAGGCCGACAGCGCCGAGCTCGGCGACCGTGCCCGCGCCGGCGCGAGTCAGTGCGACGTCGGCGGCCGCGTAGGCATGGTCCATGCGTTCGAAGAACGACAGGGCCCGCACGGCGTGCGACGCCTTCGCGGCTTGAAGATCGGCTTGGATGCCGGCCAGGTCGGCGGCCCCCGTCTTCAGCAGGATGAAGCGGTTCGGCCGCTCCCGCCACAGGCGCGCCAGCCCCACCGCCGCCTTGTTCAGTGTCGTGGCCCCCTGGCTGCCGCCGATGACCAGCAGAACCTCGGCGTCGGCGGGAAGGTCGAATGCCCGCCGAGCGTCGGCGCGCAGCGCGGCACGGTCGAAGTGCTCGATGTCTTCGCTCAGGGGCATGCCGACGACGCGCGTCGGTCCCGAGAACGACGACGCGGCGCGCTCGAAGGCGAGGGCGACGTTGTTGGTGAACCTGGCCGCCAGCATGTTGGCCCGACCGGGAATGGCGCCCGACTCGTGCACGAGCGACGGCACGCCGCTCAACCGGGCGCCGGCCATCAGCGGGATGCTGGCGTAGCCGCCCATGCCGACGGCGACGGCGGTCCGCTCCCGGCGCAGAAGACGCCGAGCCTGGAGCGTGGCCCGCGCGAACGCGGCGGGCACCAACGCTCGGCGCGCACCGGCGAACGGCACCATGTCGAGCAGGTGCAATGGATATCCGGCCTCGGGGATGATGCGGCCCTCGAGACCGCGAGGCGTTCCGACGAATGCGATGTCGGCCGACGGGTCCTGTCGCCGGACCGCCGACGCCACTGCCAAACCCGGAAAAATGTGGCCGCCGGTGCCGCCCGCGGCAATGAGAATCGAAGGCGCCGGCACCGGTCGAGGGTATCGTGCCCCGTCCTGGACTTGACGCTTCCACAACGCATTCACGTCGTCGGCGCGGGCGGTGCCGGAATGAGCGCCATAGCCGACGTCTTGGCGCGCATGGGCCACTCGGTGTCGGGCAGCGACCTCAAGCCTTCGGCCAATCTCGAGCGCCTGCGCGGGCTCGGCGTGCACGTGCACGTCGGCCACGATCCGGCGCTCGTCGACAACGTCGACGCGGTCGCCATCTCGACCGCCGTGCCCGCGAGCGACCCAGAGGTGCAAGCCGCGCGCGAGGCAGGGACGGCCGTCTTGAGCCGGGCTGAAGTCCTGACCGCGATCGTGGCCACGCGCCAGGCGATTGCGGTGGCCGGCACCCATGGCAAGACGACGACGTCGTCGATGCTGGCGTTGATCCTTGTCGAAGCCGGACTGCACCCGTCGTTCATCGTCGGCGGGGAGCTGAACGAGATCGGCACCGGCGCGGCATGGGACGTGGGGGAGTGGCTGGTCGTCGAGGCCGACGAGAGCGACGGCACGTTCCTGCAGCTGGGTGCGGAGGCGGCGATCGTGACGAGCGTCGAGCCCGACCACCTCGAGCACTACGGCGGCGTGCAGGGCATGGTCGAGGCGTTCGAGCGCTTCCTCGCCCAGACGCCGGGCGCCAAGGTGGTGTGCGCCGACGACCCGCTCGCCAATCGCCTCGGGCGCGCCCACGGTGCGGTCACGTACGGCACCTCGGATGATGCCGACTACCGCATGGTCGATCTGCAGAGCGGACGGGACGGGACGTCGTTCACGCTGACCCGCGACTCGCAGGACACCTCCGTGGGTGACGTCCGCCTCCCCGTTCCCGGTCAGCACAACGCCCGCAACGCGGCCGCCGCGGCGGTGATGGCGCTCGAGATCGGCGTGCCGTTCGAGCCGATCGCCCGGGCCCTCAGCCACTACGGCGGCGTGGCCCGCCGCTTCCAGTTCCGCGGCGAGCGCAACGGCGTCACCTACGTCGACGACTACGCCCACCTGCCGACCGAAGTCAGAGCGGCGCTCGCCACGGCCAAGGACGGGCAGTGGCGTCGCGTCGTGTGCGTGTTCCAGCCCCACCGCTACAGCCGCACCCAGGCCCTGGCGCCCGACTTCGCCGACGCCTTCGTCGATGCCGACCAGCTCGTCGTCACCGACGTGTACCCGGCGGGTGAGGCACCCCGCCCCGGTGTCACGGGCAAGCTGATCGTCAACGCCGTCCTCGACGCGCATCCCATGTCACGCGTCGCCTACTTCCCCCGCCGGGAGCAACTCGTGGCCTACCTTCGACGGTCGTTGAAGCCCGGTGACCTCTGCCTCGCCCTGAGTGCCGGTGACCTCACGGCGGTCACCCAGGAACTGCTGCACGACGCGCCCGCCGCCCTGGCAGGGTGACCGCGACGGAGGCCGTCGAGGCTGCCGCCCGCCTCCTCGGCACCAAGGCCAAGAGCGACGTGCCCGTCGGGCCGCTGACGACCTACCGGGTCGGCGGACGGGCCTCCTTGCTCGTCGAGATCAACGACGAGGAGGACGTGGCCGCTGTTGCGCAGGCCGTCACGGCGACGGGCGTACCCACCCTCCTCATCGGCCGGGGGTCGAACCTGCTCGTCGCCGACGCCGGTTTTCCGGGCCTGGCGATCACACTGGGCGGCGTGTTCGCCGACCTCGAGATCGCCGACGTCACCGTCCACGCCGGCGCCGCCGTGAGCCTCCCCGTGCTGGCCCGCCGTACGGCCGCCGCGGCGCTGACCGGCGTGGAATGGGCCGTCGGCGTGCCCGGATCCGTCGGCGGCGCCGTGCGCATGAACGCGGGTGGCCACGGGTCTGACATCAGCGGCACGGTGGTTTCCGCCCGGGTGGTCGACCTGGCCACCGGCGACGACCGCGAGATCGCCAAGGATGCTCTGGCGCTCGGCTATCGAAGCTCGAGCGTCAAGAGCCACGACGTCGTCCTCGGTGCCACGTTCGGCCTCGCCCCCGGCGACCGCGCCGCGTCCGAGGCCGAGATCGCCGACATCGTCCGGTGGCGGCGCGAGAACCAGCCCGGGGGGTCCAATGCCGGGTCCGTATTCACGAACCCGCCGGGCGACAGCGCCGGCCGCCTGATCGACGCCGCCGGGCTGAAGGGCCACCGGGTGGGATCCGCGCATGTGTCGCCGAAGCATGCGAACTTCTTTCAGGCAGACGAGGGGGGTTCCGCCGACGACGTCGTAGCGCTGATCGAGGAGGTGCAGCAGCTGGTGGAAGAACGAATGGGCGTCCGGCTGGAGCCCGAGCTGCGCCTCGTCGGGTTCGA
>JAFAUA010000484.1 GCA_019243595.1 Acidimicrobiia bacterium | reverse complement strand
GGGCGGCGCCACGAGCAAGAACCCGTCGCTCGGCGCGCTGGCTGCAGGCGAGGCCGCCCTCTGGCTTGGCCTGCTCGGAGCGCCGATCCTCGCCAGCCGGACCAAGGGCGCAGGCAGCCTCCGTGAGGACTTCGGTCTGTCATTCCGGTGGACGGACCCGCTCGTCGGGCTCCCGATCGGTGTGGTGTGCCAGCTGCTGCTGGTCCCGCTGATCTACCTGCCGCTCCAGCAGTTCATCAGCAAGCACGACCTCGAGGCGCCCGTCCGCCAGGTCACCAACAGCGCCCACGGAGCCAGCTACTTCATCCTGACCGTGGTCGTCGTGGTGGGGGCGCCGTTCGTCGAGGAGCTGTTCTTCCGGGGCCTCGTGCTGCGTTCGCTGCAGCGCCGTTTCGGCGACGTCTGGGCGGTGGCCGGGTCGGCCGTCGTTTTCGGCCTCGCCCACTTCGAGCCGCTCCAGCTGCCGGCCCTCGTCGCCCTGGGCGTCATCCTGGGCATGCTGGCGGTGTCGACGAAGCGCCTGGGGCCCTCGATCTTCACCCACGCCGGCTTCAACCTGGTGACGATGATCGCCCTCTGGCTGCGGCGTTAAAGCATCTCGGCCCTTCTGCCGATACCACACCTGGAGGGTCAGTCGGATCGGGAAGAAGGGGTTGCTGCCATGACGTGTCCGAATTGCCAGGGTGCTCGGCTCGTGCAGATTGGTCTCACGCTGAAGGAGCGCAAGGTCACCATGCACTCCTGCTCCAAGTGCGACACCCGCTGGTGGGACAACGAGGGTCAGCGCGTCGGCCTCACCAACGTCCTGGAGATGGCGACCGTCAGGCGATAACGCCCACGCTCGGCGGGGAGCGATCCTGTTCCCTGCGCTGAGAGTGTCACCATGGGGGCAGCCATGGCTGCTGCCCCGACGACGCTCGTTGCTCCGGCGCCTGCGCGCCGCGTAAGCCTGAGCCGCTTCCGCAGGCGGCCGTCGACGGCGACGATCATCACCGGCGTCGTCATCTTCCTGTCCTGCCTGTACATCTTCTGGCAGCTGCGGCCCGACCTGCTGTTCCGGGAGACGCTGCCGGCCGGCGGCGACATGGGCGCCCACGTCTGGGGCCCGAACTATCTGCGCGACCACCTGCTGAACCACGGGCGCATCACCGGGTGGGCGCCCAGCTGGTACGCCGGCTTCCCGTTCCTCACCTTCTACTTCCCACTCCCGAGCCTGCTCATCGCTCTGAGCAGCTTCGTCATCCCCTACGACATCGCCTTCAAGCTGGTCTCGGTGTCGGGGCTGATCGGCCTGCCGATCGCGGCATACCTCTTTGGCCGGCTGTCGGGGATGCGCTTCCCGGGCCCTGCGTTGCTCGCCGTCGCCACGGTGCCGTTCCTCTTCGACGGCCACTGGACGATCTACGGCGGCAACATCGCCTCGACGCTGGCCGGCGAGTTCTCCTTCACCATCAGTTTGTGCTTCGGCCTGGTGTTCCTCGGCATGCTGGCGAGGGGACTCGACACCGGCAAGGGTCGAGCCCTGACCGCCGGGTTGTTGGCGGCAACCGCGCTGTCGCACGTCCTGCCGACGGTCTTCGTCCTCGTCGGCGCCGTCGTCTTCTACCTCGTCGGTCCGTTGCGCGGACCCCGCGGCCGGGCCCGCCTCAAGTTCATGGCGACGGTGATGCCCGTCGGCGGGCTCCTCGCCGGCTTCTGGGCCGTGACCGTCCTCTTCCGCTCGCCGTATGCCACCGACATGGGCTGGGAAAAGCTCACTCAGTACGTCGCCAACCTCTTCGGCGGGAAGGTGGGCGGGCAGGTCGTTGGTCCGCCGCTGTGGGTCCTGCTGCTGGCTGGCGTCGGCGTCCTGTCGTCGATCATCTACGTCCGCCGCACCGGCATCGCCATCACCGCGATCGGCGTCGTCTTCGCCGCCATCTTCCGCTTCGAGCCCCAGGCCCGGCTGTGGAACGCCAGGTGGCTGCCGTTCTGGTACCTGTGCCTGTACCTGCTCGCAGGCGTCGCGGTTGCCGAGCTGGCGGGGGCCGTGGGCACGCTGCTGGCGCGTGACCCGGACCGCCCGCTGCGACTGCCCGCCCTCGTTGCCCCCGCCCTCGCCGGCTTGATCGCCTTCGTCATCACGGGCATGCCGCTGCGGAACCAGGCCGAGGCCACCCACAGCCTTGGCCTCTGGAACGCCATCCCGCTGCCGACGCTCACCCAGGACAAGAGCTTCATCCCGTCGTGGGTGTCGTGGAACTACACCGGCTACGAAGGCAAGACGGCGTGGCCCGAGTACCACGCCGTCGTGCAGACGATGTCGAAGCTGCCGTGCGGGCGCGCCCACTGGGAGTACGAGTCGAACCTCGACCGCTACGGCACGCCGATGGCGCTCATGCTGCTGCCGTACTGGACCAACGGCTGCATCGACTCGATGGAAGGCCTGTACTTCGAGTCGTCGGCCACGACGCCGTACCACTTCCTGAACGCGGCCCTGCTGTCGAAGGCGCCGTCCAACCCCGAGCGCGACCTTCCCTACAAGAGCCTCGACGTGGCGAGCGGCGTGAAGCACCTGCAGCTGATGGGGGTCCGCTACTACATGGCGTTCTCCCAGGACGCCCTCACCCAGGCTCATGCCAACCCCGACCTGCGGCTGGTCGCAGCCTCGAAGCCGTGGGAGATCTTCGAGGTCGCCAACTCGGCCATCGTCACCGGGCTCAAGGAGCAGCCGGCGGTCATCAAGAACGCGCCCAAGGGCGGCGCGGCGTGGATGAACCTCGGCGTCAATTGGTACGACCAGGACCCGTCGACGTGGGACGTGCCGATCGCGGCGACGGGTCCAACCGATTGGCAGCGCATCGGCGTGACCAACGATCCGGGGTCGCTGCAGAAGAACGGCACGGCCAAGGTCGTCGGCACCGGCATGCAGATCCAGGAGCCGCTCCGGATCCCGGTGCGCCAGACGACGGTGACCCACATCAAGCAGTCGGACGACTCGATCTCCTTCGACGTCGACCAGCCGGGCTCGCCGGTTCTGGTCAAGGCGTCGTACTTCCCGAACTGGCAGACGTCCGGCGCCAAGGGCCCCTACCGCGTTGCGCCGAATCAGATGGTGGTCGTGCCCACGTCGCGCCACGTGACGCTGTATTACGGCTACACCGGCGCCGACCGTCTCGGATACGCGCTCACGCTGCTGGGCATCGTCGCCGTCGTCGTCCTCGCTCGACGGGGCCCGATGCCGATGCCGCCGGCCGACGACGGTGGGGAGCAGCTCTCGTTGTTCGACGACCCGCTCGACTTTTGGGGTGACGGGCCCAGCGCCGCCGGCAACGGCGAGCTGCTGTTACCGAGACCCGGTTAGCGGTTCGATCGGTTCAGCGTTCGCGCCAGAGCGCCACGCGCATCCTCGCCAGCCCCACCAGGCTGCGTGCCGCCCGCTTGAGGATCGGGGTGCGCGATGGCCGCGTCTCGGTTACCTCGACGGGGAGATCGACGACGCGGAGTCCGGACCGTTCGGAGCGGATGACGAGCTCGGTGTCGAACAGATCGGTGCGGAACTTACAGTTCTCGGCGAGCGTGCGCACGGCTTCACGCCGCATGGCCTTCATGCCGTGGGTGTCGGAGACCGACAGCCCGAACCCGACGTGCAGGATCGTCGTGAACCCGAACGTCACCAGCCTTCGCGGCCATGCCCGGTTGTCGACCGACCCCTCCTGGCGCTTGCTGCCGACAACGATCGCCGGACGGTCGGGCTCGTCGAGGCGAGCCAGCGCCCGGTCGAGGAAATCGAGGTCGTAGTAGTCGACGTCGAAGTTGACGACGGCCTCGCCCCTGGCCGCGAGCAGCCCGGCCCGCAGGGCGGCCCCGTAATCAGGATCGGGGAGCGAGAGCACGCGTACCTCAGGCGACCCCGAAGCAACGCCGTCCGCCTCGGCGCGCGTCCCGTCGGTCGACCCGTTCTCGGCGACGATGATCTCGAACTCGCGGCCCCGGGCCCGCAAGCCGTCGAGCAGGTATCCCAGCGTGTGGGCGATGAACCCCTCCTCGTTGTGAGCGGCCAGCACGACCGAGATCATCGGGCAACGGTAACGGCCGCTGGAGCGACAGAAGGCGCCCACTACGCTGGCCCCGCTGATGGCGTCGCTGGACACGATCTTCAAGGCCTATGACATCCGCGGCGTCGTGCCCGACGAGCTCGACGCCGATACGGCTCGCTCGATCGGCCGCGCCTTCGCGGCGTTCACGAGCGCCGACCGCATCCTCGTGGCGTGGGACATGCGCCGATCGAGCGAGGACCTGTCGGCCGCCTTCATCGACGGCGTGCTCGAGCAGGGCACCGACGTCGTCGAGCTCGGTCTGACTTCCACCGATCTGATCTACTTCGCGGCCGGCCGATTGGATGCGCCCGGCGCCATGTTCACGGCGTCGCACAACCCGGCCCAGTACGGCGGCATCAAGCTGTGTCTGGCCGGCGCCCGCCCCGTCGGTCAAGACACCGGGCTGCTCGACATCAAGCGCATGGTCGCCGAGGGCGGACTGATGCCGGCCGGCAAACGCGGCACGGCGACGAAGCGCGATCTCCTCGACGACTACGCCGCCCACGTGCGTTCGTTCGTCGACATCGACGCCCTGCGGCCCCTGAAGGTCGTGACCGACACCGGCAATGGCATGGGTGGCCTCGTCGTGCCGAGAGCGTTCGACGGCCTGGCCTTCCAGCTCGAGGAGCTCTATCCGGAGCTCGATGGCACCTTCCCCAACCATCCCGCCGATCCCATGCAGCCCGAGAACCTCAATGACCTGCAGGGCCAGGTGCTGGAGACGTCCGCCGACGTGGGCTTGGCCTTCGACGGCGACGCCGACCGCGTCGTGCTCGTCGACGAGAAGGCCGGGCCACTGTCGGGCTCGACGACGACCGCCATGCTGGCCGCGTCGATCCTCGACAAAACGGGCCCCGCGGACGTGATCGCCAACGTCATTGCCTATCCCGCCGTCCGTGAGATCGTGGCCGAGCACGGCGGCACTGCCGTTCGATCCCGCGTCGGCCACTCGTTCATCAAGGCCGAGATGGCGAAGCACGACGCCGTGTTCGGCGGTGAGCACTCGGCGCACTACTACTTCCGCGACAACTACCGGGCGGACTCCGGCCTGATTGCGGCCGTGCTGGTGCTCGAGATCATGTCCAAGGCCAACAAGCCCCTGTCGGAGCTGCGCGGCGAGTTCGAGCGCTATGCCGCGTCGGGCGAGATCAACACCACGGTCGACGATCCGCAGGCAGTGATCGAGCGGGTGGCCGGCGCGTTCGCCGACGGCGACCAGGACCGGCTCGACGGTCTTAGCGTCGACAATGGCCTCGAGTCCGGCGGCTGGTGGTTCAATGTGCGACCGTCGAACACCGAGCCGCTCCTGCGGCTGAACTTGCTGGCGCCCACGGCGGCCGACGTGGACAAGCACGTGGCCGACGTCGTGGCCGTCATGAAGGGGGAGAACTAGCGATGGCGCTGGATCCGCAGCTGCTCGACATCCTCGCCTGCCCGGAGGACAAGGGCCCGCTGCTCTACTTCCAGGACGAGGACGCGCTCTACAACCCGAGGCTCAAGCGGCGCTACGCGATCCGTGACGACATCCCGATCATGCTGATCGACGAGGCCGAGACGGTGTCCGACGACGAGCATCAGCGGCTCCTCGCCAAGGCCGAGGCCGACGGCATCACGCCGACGTTCGACGTGGACGAACCCGAAGCGTGACGATCGGCGGCAGTCAGGCGACCGACTCGCTGGGGATGCTGCGCGCCACCTTGGCCCTGCCCGAGCAGATGGTGGCCGCCGCCGACCGGGCCCAAGGCCTGTCGGGGCTCCCGTCGATCGACGACGTGAACTCGGTGGTCATTCTCGGCATGGGCGGCAGCGGCATCGCGGGCGACATCGTGGCCGCCGCGGCGGGGCCGTTCATGCCCGTCCCTGTCGTCGTGGCCAAGTCCTACGAGCTGCCGGCCTTCGTCGGCGAAGGCTCGCTGGTCTTCGCGGTGTCGTTCTCCGGCGACACCGAAGAAATCGTCGGGGCCACGACGGAGGCCGCCGTCCAGGGCGCCAAAGTCGTCGTCGTCAGCGGGGGCGGCGAGCTCACGCGGCTGGCGAACGCTTGGGGCGCTCCGCTCGTAACCGTGCCCGACGACATCCCCACGCCGCGCGCCGGCGTCGGCGCGCTCGCCGTGCCTCCTCTCATCGTGCTGGAGCAGGTCGGCCTGTTTCCCGGGGCCCGCAAGTGGGTCGACGAGGCGGTGCGCCGCCTGATGGTGCGGCGCAACGAGCTGCAGGCCGACGACAGCACAGTCGCCGACCTGGCCCGGCAGATCGGACGCACGATCCCCCTGATCTACGGGGGCGGCCCGATCGGCGCCGTGGCCGCCCAGCGCTGGAAGACGCAGATGAACGAGAACGCCAAGATCCCGGCGTTCTGGAACGCCCAGCCCGAGCTGTGCCACAACGAGATCGCGGGTTGGGGCCAGCATGGCGACCTCACCCGCCAGGCCATCACCCTCGTCGCCCTGCGCCACGACTTCGAGCATCCGCAGGTGATGCGCCGCTTCGACCTGGTGTTCCAGATGGTCGACGAGGTCGTCGCCGGGATCGCCCAGGTCGAGGCTCGCGGCGACGGTCAGCTGGCGCAGCTTCTCGACCTCATCCTCGTCGGCGACCTGGTGTCGCTGCAGCTGGCACTCAACGAGGGCATCGACCCCGGGCCGGCTCCCGCCCTCGACGAAATCAAGACCGCACTCAAGGAAGGCTGAACGAACCAACGTGGCTGTGACAGACGCTGACTACAAGGTTGCCGACATCGGACTGGCCGATTTCGGCCGCAAGGAGATCCGCCTCGCCGAGGAGGAGATGCCGGGCCTGATGGCGCTGCGCGCCGAGTACGGCGACAGCCAGCCCCTGGCGGGCGCGCGCATCGCCGGGTCGATCCACATGACGATCCAGACGGCCGTACTCATCGAGACGCTCACCGCTCTGGGCGCCCAGGTGCGGTGGGCCTCGTGCAACATCTTCTCGACGCAGGACCACGCGGCGGCGGCCATCGCCGCGGCCGGCGTCCCGGTGTTCGCGTGGAAAGGCGAGACGCTCGACGAGTACTGGGAGTGCACCGAGCAGATCCTGCGCTGGCCCGGCGGCGAGAAGCCGAACATGATCCTCGACGACGGCGGCGACGCCACGCTGCTCGTCCACCTGGGCACCGAGTTCGAGAAGAACGGGTCGGTCCCCGACGCCGCCGCCGACGACTCCGACGAGTACAAGGTCGTCCTGGAGACCCTGCGGCGGACGATCGCTGAATCGCCTGGTCTATGGACCGAGACGGCGCAGTCGATCATCGGTGTGACCGAAGAGACCACGACCGGCGTGCACCGCCTGTACCACCGCCAGCGGGAAGGCACGCTGCTGTTCCCGGCCATCAACGTGAACGACTCGGTCACGAAGTCGAAGTTCGACAACCTCTACGGCATCCGCCACTCGCTGATCGACGGCATCAAGCGGGGCACCGACGTGATGATCGGTGGCAAGGTCTGCGTCGTCCTGGGCTACGGCGACGTCGGCAAGGGCTGCGCGGCGTCGCTGCGGGGCCAGGGGGCACGGGTCATCGTCACCGAGGTCGATCCCATCTGCGCCCTGCAGGCGGCGATGGAGGGCTACGAGGTCAACACGCTCGAGCGCGTCATCGACATCGGCGACATCTTCATCACCGCGACCGGCAACAAGGACGTCATCCTCGCCGAGCACATGGGCCGGATGAAGCACAACGCAGTGGTGGGCAACATCGGGCACTTCGACAACGAGGTCGACGTCGCCGGTGTGATGCGGATGTCTGACGTGCAGCGCATCAACATCAAGCCCCAGGTCGACGAGTTCGTGTTCCCCGACGGGCATTCGATCATCGTGCTGTCCGAGGGCCGCCTGCTGAACCTCGGCAACGCCACCGGTCACCCGAGCTTCGTGATGTCGACCAGCTTCACCAACCAGGTGCTGGCCCAGATCGAGCTGTACACGAAGCGTGACCAGTACCCGATCGGCGTCTACCGCCTGCCCCGCGAGCTCGATGAGAAGGTGGCGCGCCTGCACCTCGACAAGCTCGGTGTGCGCCTGACCGAGCTCAGCCAGCAGCAGGCCGACTACATCGGCGTCCCCAAG
>JAFAUA010000472.1 GCA_019243595.1 Acidimicrobiia bacterium | reverse complement strand
GGAGCAGCCCGGCCGTATCCTTGACCCATGTCCCTGCCGCGCGTAGTGGCTGTCGCGCCCGGATCGCCGGCCCAGCGCGCCGGATTGGAGCCCGGCGACGAGGTGGTCTCGTTGAACGGCCACCAGCCGCGCGACGTGATCCAATGGCAGCTGCTCGCCGACGAGCCCGACCTCGACCTCGAGGTCCGCCGCGGCAGCTTCGACCTCGAGCTGGCGGTTGCCAAAGAGGCAGGCGAGCCGCTCGGCGCCGAGGTGCACTCTGCGCTGTTCGACCAGGTGCGCACGTGCGACAACCACTGCGAGTTCTGCTTCATCTACCAGCTGCCGCCGGGTCTGCGGCAGAGCCTCTACGTCAAGGACGACGACTACCGGCTGTCGTTCCTGTACGGGAACTTCACGACGCTCACCCGCTTCACCGAGCTCGACCTCGAACGGGTCGTCACCGAGGGTCTCGGGCCGCTGTACGTCAGCATCCATGCGACCGATCCCGACGTGCGGACGCGCATGCTGCGCAACCGCCGCGGTGCGACGAGCCTGCGCTGGCTGGGCGCCCTGCTCGACCACGGCGTCGAAGTCCACGGCCAGGTCGTGGTCTGTCCGGGCGTGAACGACGGCGGGGTGCTCGAGGACACGCTGACCGGCGTGCTCGACCGCTACCCGCGGCTGGCGACGCTGTGCGTCGTCCCTCTCGGTCTCAGCCGGTATTCACGCGAGGGCGACCTGCGCCTGCACACCATCGAAGAAGCGCGAGCGGTCGTCGACATGGTGGAGGAGTGGCAGGACATCTTCCGTTCCACCCTCGGTCGCCGCCTCGTCTTCGCGGCCGACGAGTACTACCTCCTCGGCGGCCGGCCGTTCCCGGCCGCCGACGCCTACGAAGGCTTCCCCCAGCACGAGAACGGCGTCGGCATGGCCCGCACCTTCGAGCTCGAGCTGCTGGGGGAGAAGGACACCGCCACCGGCGTCCACTCCGGCTTCTTCGCGTGGGTCGACGGCGCCCCGGCGGAGGGCTACCGCGCCCCCCGCCAGAACCCCTCTGCCTCGTTCTGGCGGTGGAAAGCGCCTTCACAGGGCGTTATCCACCGCCAGAACGTGATTATCAGCGGTGAGTACGGCGCGCGCGTGTTGCAGCCGCTGCTCGACAAGCTCGGCCGGGACGACGTGCGCGTGCTGCCGGTGCGCAACGAGTTCTTCGGCGGAAACATCGGCGTCACCGGGCTGCTCGTCGGCGAGGACATCGCTCGCGCCCTGCAAGACGAGCCCGAGGACCACCGGTACCTCCTTCCCGACGTGTGCCTCTCGAAGGGGGCGTTCCTCGACGGGACGACGCCGGCCGACCTGCCACGCGAGGTGGAGGTCATCCCCACCGACGGCGTGGCGCTGCGGCAGGCCCTCGGTGCCTGAGCCTCTGGTCGCCGTCGTCGGGCGACCCAACGTCGGCAAGTCGACGCTCGTCAACCGCATCGTCGGCCGGCGCGAGGCCATCGTCGAGGAGCAGCCGGGCGTCACCCGCGACCGCAAGATCCTCGAGGCCGACTGGAACGGCCGCGACTTCCTCGTCGTCGACACCGGTGGCTGGATGGCGACCCAGGACGGCATCGACGCCCAGGTGAGCCGGCAGGCCGAGCGGGCCATCAAGGAGGCCGACGTCGTCCTCCTCGTGGTCGACGCAACCGTCGGGGTCACCGAGGAGGACGATCGGGTGGCCGGCCTGCTGCGCCGGGCGGGCAAGCCCGTGGTCGTCGTCGCCAACAAGGTCGACGACTCCGGGCGGGAGGCGGAGGCCTGGAGCCTGGCCCGGCTCGGGCTCGGCGATCCGTACCCGGTCAGCGCCCTCCACGGCCGCGGTACCGGCGACCTGCTCGATGCCGTCGTCGAACGCCTTCCCGAGGCCGCCGACGACAAAGAAGAGGAAGCGCCGACCTCGACCGAGACCGACGTCCCGGCGGTCGCCATCGTCGGCCGGCCCAACGTCGGCAAGTCCACGTTGTTCAACCGCCTGATCGGCGACGAGCGGTCGGTCGTCCACGACATCCCGGGCACGACACGCGACAGCATCGACACCGTCGTGGAGACCGACGAAGGGCCGATCCGCTTCGTCGACACGGCCGGGATGCGTCGCAAGAGCAAGATCGAGGAGGGCCCCGAGTACTACTCGCTGGTACGCGCCCTGCAGTCGATCGACCGCGCCGACGCCGCCCTGCTGGTCATCGACGCCACCGAGGGCGTCACCCACCAGGATCAGCGCCTGGCCGAGCGCATCGACGCCGCCGGCAGCCCGGTGGTGATCGTCCTCAACAAATGGGAGACCCTCGACGCCGAGCGCCGGGCCGACGTCACCGTCGACGTCGGGCGCCGTCTCGAGTTCCTCGGCTACGCCCCGGTGCTCAAAATCAGCGCCCTTTCCGGGAAGGGCGTGCACCGGCTGGTCCCCGCCCTCGGCCAGGCCATCGAGGCCTACCACCGGCGGGTGCCGACGGGGGAGCTCAACCAGGTCGTGCAGGCGGCCCAGGCCGCCCACCCGGCACCCGCCGGCGTCCGGGTGCTCTACGCCACCCAAGGTGCCGCCGACCCGCCGACGTTCACCCTGTTCGCCAGCCGCACGGTGCCTCCGACCTACCTCCGCTACCTGGAGCGCAAGATCAGGGAGCACTTCGCCTTCGGGCCGACCCCCCTCAAGCTGCGCGTCCGGCGCCGGGCCGGGTAACGCCGCCGCCCCCAACTCTCGTACCATTCCGTTCGTATGGTCAGGCCGCTCCTCCTGCCCGTGGCCGTGGGCTGTCTCGTCGCGGCGGTCATCTGGGGCCGGTCCGCGGTGCACCTCAACCGGGCCTGGCGACGGATCACCGAGGGAGCGGCCGGCTCGGTCAGCGCCGACCTGGCCCGGTCGACCTACCGCAAGGAGCTGCACACCACCCTGCTGTACGGCCTGGCCGCGGTGGCACTCGGCGTCGCCTCGGTGTCGAAGCAGCTGTGGTTCGACGTACCCGCCTATCTCCTCTTCGTCCCCATCGCCCTGACCCTGATCTACGGCCACCGCTTCCAGGACGAGGCCCGCCTCGCCGAGGAGCGCACCAAACTCGAGCGCCGGGCCGAGGAAGTCCTGAGCCAGACCGAGCTGGCGCCCAGGCGCTGGGCGGCCCGCCTGGCTCCCGAGGAGCTGCCGATCTTCGAGGGCTACGAGGTCGGCCACGTCTACGAGGCGGGCACGGGCCTCATGGCGGGTGACTTCTACGACTTCTTCCCGGTCGGCCCGCGCCGCCTGGCCGCCGTCATCGGCGACGTTTCAGGCCACGGCATCGAGCCGTCGATCACCGCCTTCCAGGTGAAGTACCTGCTGCGCGTGTTCCTGCGTCAGTTCCGTGATCCGGCCCAGGCCCTCGAGGAGCTGAATGCCACCCTGTCGACGCAGGGTCGAGCCGAGGAGTTCGTCTCGGTCTGCATCGTGGTCTTCGACCGCCTGGCCAACAGCCTGCGCCACGCGTCCGCCGGCCACCCGGCGGCCTGGCTCTGGCACGACGGCGAGGTCCGCCCGCTGCGAGCCACGGGGCCGCTCCTCACTCTCGATCCCCGGGCCAACTTCATCAGCCGCGAGATCGAGCTCGCGGCCGGCGACCTGGTGCTGATGTACACCGACGGCCTGGCCGAGGCCCGCGCCGGTGAGCAGCTCTTCGGCGAGGACCGCATCGCCACCGCCGTGCGCCGAGACCCGGGGATCGAAGCCCAGGTGCTCACCAAGTCGTTGCTCCAGGCAGCGCGTGAGTTCTCCAGCGGTCCGCTGCGCGACGACGTGGCCATCCTCGCCATCCGCCGGACGTAATCGCGTGGACGTGTCGGGCGCCCGCCAGCGGGCTCTGCAGGGCAACCTCGAACGCCAGCGCGAGAAGCTCGCCGACCAAAACAAGCTCTTCGTCCGCGACCGTCTGGCTCTGCTCCTCGACGAAGGCTCGTGGGTCGAGGATGCCCTCCTGGCCAACGCCATGGCCGGCGACCTTCCCGCCGATGGCGTCGTCACCGGCGTCGGCCGCATCGACGGACGGCCCGTGTGCGTGATGGCCAACGACCCCACGGTGAAGGCCGGGTCGTGGGGCGCCCGCACGGTCGAGAAGATCGTGCGCCTCACCGAGTACGCGCTGAAGCATGAGGTGCCGATCTTCTGGCTGGTCGACTCGGCGGGCGCCCGCATCACCGACCAGGTCGAGCTGTTCCCCGGGCGGCGCGGCGCGGGCCGCATCTTCTACAACCAGGTGAGGCTGTCCGGGAAGGTCCCGCAGGTGTGTTGCCTGTTCGGTCCCAGCGCGGCGGGCGGTGCCTACATCCCATCGTTCTGCGACGTCGTGATCATGGTCGAGGGCAACGCCTCGATGTACCTGGGCTCGCCGCGCATGGCCGAGATGGTGATCGGCGAGAAGACGACGCTCGAGGACATGGGCGGCGCCCGCATGCACGCGACTGTCTCGGGCAGCGGCGACAACCTGGCGACCGACGACGAGGACGCCATCGCTCAAGCCAAGCGCTACTTCTCCTACCTGCCCCAGCGCTGGCGCGAGGAGCCCGACGCCATCGAGCCCGGCAAGCCGGCGATGCCGCTCGACGCGTCGGTGATCCCCGAGTCCGAGCGCCAGGGCTACGACATGCACAACGTCGTCGAGGCCCTCGTCGACGAGGGCACCTTCTTCGAGGTGAAGCCCCTGTTCGCCAAGGAGCTCATCGTCGGCTTCGCCCGTCTGGCCGGGCGCTCGATCGGCATTGTCGCCAACAACCCGAAGCAGAAGGGCGGCGTGCTGTTCGTCGACTCCGCCGACAAGGCGGCGCGCTTCATCTGGTGTTGCGACGCCTTCAACATCCCGCTGGTGTTTCTCGCCGACGTCCCCGGCTTCATGGTCGGCACCCAGGTCGAGAAGCAAGGCATCATCCGTCACGGGGCCAAGATGATCACCGCTGTGTCCGAGGCCACCGTCCCTAAGGTCTCGGTGATCGTGCGCAAGGCGTACGGCGCCGGTTTGTACGCCATGGCGGGTCCCGCCTTCGAGCCCGACGCGGTGATCGCCCTGCCCACCGCCAAGATCGCGGTGATGGGCCCGGAGGCGGCGGTCAACGCCGTCTACGCCAACAAGATCGCCGCCATCGAGGACGAGGGCGAGCGCGCACAATTCGTCGCCGAACGCCGGGCCGAGTACGAGACCGACGTCGACCTGCTGCACCTGGCGTCGGAGCTCGTGATCGACGCCGTCGTCGACCCCGAGGATCTGCGCGACGAGCTCGTCGCCCGGCTCGAACTCGCGGCGACGAAGGACCGCACCTTCAGCGACAAGCGCCACGGCGTCCCACCGGTCTAAGTCAATGGACGCGGTTGACATCCGAGAGGTCGGTCCCCGTGACGGCCTACAGGCCGAGGCGCCGGTCTCCGTCGAGGACCGCGTCCGTTTGGTCGAGGCGTTGCTCGAGGCCGGCGTGCGCCACATCGAAGCGTGCTCGTTCGTCTCTCCCAAGGCCGTGCCGTCGATGGCGGGCGCCGGCGACGTCATGGCGCGCGTGCCGCGAGCGCCGGAGTATCGCTATGCCGCCCTCGTCCCGAACCTCAAGGGCGCCGAGCTGGCCCTCGACGCCGGCGTCGACGAGCTGACGGTGACGATCTCGGCGTCCGAGACGTACAACCAGCGCAACGTGAGGATGTCGGTGGAAGAGTCGCTTACCCAGATCGAGAAGATCTGCACGCTCGCGACGAGCGCCGATATCCCGGTCGACGCCATCGTGTCGTGCGCGTTCGGCTCGCCGTACGAGGGCGCGATCGAAGCTGCCGACGTGGCGTCGCTTGCACGCCGTCTCCTCGACGGTGGCGCGGCGCGCATCACGTACGCCGACACCACCGGGATGGCGACACCGCCGCTGATCGAACGACTGACGCGCGCCGCCGGCGACGTCGATGGCCTGCATCTGCACGACAGCCGGGGGACGGCACTCGTCAACGCCTTCGCCGCCCTCCAGCTCGGCGTGCGCCGCTTCGACACGTCGGTCGGGGGCCTCGGCGGTTCGCCGTTCGCCGAGGGGGCGGCGGGCAACCTGGCAACCGAGGAGCTCGTGTACCTGCTCGACGACGTCGGCTACGAGACGGGGATCGACCTCAACCGCCTTCTCGAGGCCAGCACCCTGGTTGCGGGCATCATCGGCCACCCGGTCGCCAGCCGCCTGGCCGAGGCAGGATCTCGCAACTAGATGCCCTGGTGCGAGGACTGCTCGAAGTTCTGGACGCCGACGTCGCTGAACCGCGACGGCACCTGTCCGACCTGCGGGCGCCAGATCGGCGAGCCGGCCAAGGTCCCGTGGCACTTCAAGCTCCTCGTACTGGCGACCGTGCTCTATCTCGGCTTCCGCGCCTATCAGGGCTTCGTGCTGGCCCAGGAACACGGCGTGTTGCTGTATGTCCTGGCTGCCCTGGCGGTCGCGGCAGCGGGAGCATGGGTGCTCGTGCGCCGCTCGTCGCGGAGGGGTAGCCGTCTAGGCTGAACCGCCAGACGGGCTGTGGCGCAGTTTGGTAGCGCACTGGTCTGGGGGACCAGGGGTCGCGGGTTCAAGTCCCGCCAGCCCGACCAACTGAGTCCAGTAACTTGATGGACTTGCAAGGTGTAGTTCTCGCTGGCGTGCACAGCACGAGCGCCAGCCCGATCTCGCTGACCCTCGCCGGTTTCGTGGGCGGCTTCGCGGTCGGGCTGACGGGGATGGGCGGGGGAGCGCTGATGACGCCCGCCCTCGTGCTTCTGTTCAACGTCAGCCCGAAGGTCGCGGTGGCCAGCGACCTCGTCAACTCGCTGGTGATGAAGCCCATCGGCGGCGGCGTGCACATCCGGCGCGGCACCATCCAGTGGCGGCTGGTGGCACTGCTCGCCAGCGGGTCGGTGCCGGCGGCCTTCCTCGGCGCCTTCACCCTCAACCAGTTCGGTGACTCGAGGGCGGTGCAGAGCGATATCAAGGCGCTGCTCGGCTGGGCCCTCCTCGTGGCATCGACGGCGATCATCGCCAAGGCCGTGCTCACGGCGCGCGAGAACCGGCGCCTCTCGGCCATGGGCATGTCGCCCAACGTCGAACCGCACACGTTCAAGCCTGTCTCGACCGTGCTCATCGGCGTGGCGGGAGGCTTCATCGTCGGCATGACGTCGGTGGGCTCCGGCTCGCTGATGATCGTGTTACTGATGCTGCTGTATCCGCGCCTGTCGTCGAAGAGCCTGGTCGGCACCGACCTCGTGCAGGCCGTGCCGCTCGTGTTGTCCGCCGCCGTGGGACAGCTCCTCTTCGGCCACATCGACTTCGGTCTTGCCGGCGCCTTGATCCTCGGCAGCGTGCCGGGGGTCTACTTCGGTGCCCGCTCCTCGGCGTGGGCGCCCGACGGGATCGTGCGGCCCGTGCTCGTGGCCGTTCTCGTGGCCTCGGCGCTGGCGCTGCTCATCCCCGACAACCCGGCGCGCCTGGCGTGGGCTCTGGCGATCGTGGCCCTGACGGCCGTTCCCCTGTGGGGTGCGATCGATGCCACCCTCCGGCCGCATGCCTCGTGGGAGTCGGCTGGCCACAGCCGCACCCGCTGGGTGGCGGTGCAGGGGATCGGCGCCCCGTTCCTCGTCGGGTTCGCGGCCTCGCTCTTCTACTTCTTCGCCGTGCGGCGCCGGGTGGCGAGCGCCGAAGTCGGCCCGCTCAAGGTTGCTCAGTCGCCTTCCTGACCACCCGCGTCGGCGTCCGGGCCGGTGAACTCGTGGCCGCAAGACGGGCAGGTGAACACCTTGGCGCCCGCCGAGCCGCGCCCTTCCCGCAGCGGCACGCGTTCCCCACAACGTGGGCAGAGGATTGCAGGGTGGGCCTCCGTGGGCGGTCCCTCCTCGGTTGCTTGCTCCCCAGTACAGGAATGAGAACACCCTCACACCTGCGCAAAACGCCCAGATTAGCCCTCGCCGGACGCGCGCCGTGACGCCTGCCACCTCGCACCTGCGGGCAGCGCCTCGGCGTCGATCGACACGATCAGGCCGTCCTGCACGCGGCAGCGCCAGATCGTGACCCGGTCGACGACCGTCTCTCCGTCGACCTCGGCATAGACCACGCCGTGGGCCAGCACGAAGGCGCCCATGTCGGCGATCTCGGTGACCTCCATGTGGTGCAGCGAGAAACGGGCCGACGTGTCAGCCAGGCTGCGGACTCCGTCGCGCCCGCGGTAGGTCGCCGGGCCCGGGAAGTCGTCGGCGACGCGCCACTCGGCGTGCGGCGCGAAGAATTGCAGAGCGCGCTCAAGGTCGCCCGCCCTATATGCGTCCAACGCACTGCGAACCACCGCTGCTGGCTTCATCGCCATCCCCCTGCGGCCGAAGCCTAGGCCCGCTTTGAGGCAAGCGCACGGCACTTGTGCGACTTCGGCCGACGGGCCAGACTGCTTAGGGGTTGAGGCGTAGTCCGCGGTGGCGTGCAAGGGCACGGCGTGACCCATTGACGGGGAGGATTCTTGGCGGAGCGGTTGGTCGACGACATTCCCGGTTTGGCAATCCGGGTCTCACACGACGGGTCGCAGTGCGTGGCCCAGCTCGACGGCGAGCTCGACGTGAGCAGCTCCGAGCGCCTTCGGGCCGAGCTCCTCGGCCTCATCGACGATGGGTGCCGTGACCTGGTGGTCGACATGTCGGGGCTGGCCCTGATCGACTCGACGGGCCTCGGTGTGCTCGTCGGCGTCATGAAGCGGACCCTGCAGCACGGAGGGACGATGGTTCTCCGGTCACCGAGACCGGCCGCCCGCAAGGTGTTCGACATCACCGGTCTCGACCGGGTGTTCGTCATCGCCGACTGAGCGCAGTCGACAGCCGGTAGGGTGACGCTGTCCGTTTTGCCCGATATGGGAGCCGACGAGTGGCCGATGCAACGTTGGAGTTGACGGTCTCCGAGCATGAGGGCGAGACGGTGTTGAGCGCCGCCGGCGAGCTCGACGTCAACACCGCCCCCGAGCTCCGCGAGCACCTGGCCCGGCTGGCGGGGGACGGCGCCCGCAAGATCGTGGTCGACCTGACCTACGTCAGCTTCATCGACTCGACGGCCCTCAGCGTGCTCGTCTCGGCGCTCAAGCGCCTGCGTCAGACCGATGGCGACCTGGAGCTGGCGTCGCCGAATCCGAGCGTCAAGCGAGTCTTCGAGATCACCGGACTGACCCGGCTCTTCACCATCCGCTGAACAACCGCGGTTCGAATCGGAACGGCGTGTGAGCGCGACGAAGGCCGCCGGTGGGAGACCCATCTGAACCGGCGGCCTTCGTCTATGTCCGGCCGGGAGGCCGTTGGGGGGATCAGGTATTGCCGACGGCCGACCCGACGGTGCTGAAGCGCTGGGACGCGCTCTTGCCGAGGAAGGCGATGGCGACGAGGCACACCACTGCGATCAGGGCAACGAGCAGCGCGTACTCCACCAGGGAGGCGCCGCGCTCGCTGCGACCGAAGCGGGCCCGAATGAAGGGAGCGCAGTGCTGCTGCCAATAAGCGACGAGGTCCATCTCTTCTCCTTGTGTTTCTTCCTGCTCTGTAGGTCGTCTGCTCAGGAACTCACACAAGGTTTCGGCGGACACTGCGAATCCGCTGCATAGGCCGCGCGACCCGTTCCCGCGGTGTGATCTGCGTCACGAAATCGCACGCGCCGGGGTGGCGTTATACGACACGTGAAAAAGGGAGCCTGGACGGAACAGGCCGCGTGCCGCGGCACTGACACCGAGATCTTCTTCCCGGCCACTCCTGCGGAGGAGGCCGAGGCGCTCAGCATCTGCGCGAGCTGCCCGGTGCGCGCCCAGTGTCTCGGCTACGCGGTACGCAACCGCGAGACGTACGGCATCTGGGGCGGCACCACTCCCGAGCAGCGGCGGCGCATGCGCCGCGAGCGCGCCGCCTGACCCTTATTTGCAGGGTCAAGGAACAGACAGCCTTCGTCAGACGTTCGAAAGGCAGCTATGGACGAACTGCAAACCCTCAGCCTTCCGCTCCTTCCGCTGACCACCGGCGTGGTTCTTCCCGGGATGGTGGTGACCATGGCGGTCGAAAGCGACGACGCGGGCGCGGCTCTCAACGCGGCCCGCAACGGCGACGGCCGACTCGTGCTTGTGCCGCGTCAGGACAACGGTCGGTACGCGACCGTTGGCACGATCGCAGCCGTCGAGAACGCCGGCGAATTGCCCAGCGGCATCCGGGCCGTGGTGGTCCGCGGCCTCCAGCGCGCTCGTATCGGCGCCGGCGTCCCCGGTACCGGGAGCGCGCTGTGGGTGCAGGTCGAGCAGGTCGACGATCCGATCCCCAGCGAGCGCGCCGTCGAGCTGGCACGGGAGTACCGCGCCGTCGTGGAGAACGTGCTCCAGTATCGGGGCGCCGGTCAGATCGCCGAAGCTCTGCGCGGCATCACCGATCCGAGTGCGATGGCCGACACCGCCGGGTACTCGCCCGACCTCGACTTCGAGCAGAAGGTCGAGATTCTCGAGACCGTCGATGTCGAGACGCGCCTCGAGCTCGTCCTGAAGTGGCAGCGCGACGTGCTCGCCGACCTGGCCTTGCGCGACCGCATCCGCACCGACGTCACCGAGGGCATGGAGAAGACCCAGCGCGAGTTCCTCTTGCGCCAGCAGCTGGCCGCCATCCGCAAGGAACTGGGCGACGACGACGGCGCAGAGGCCGACGAGCGTTACCGCATCTGGCTGAACGAGACCGATGCGCCGGAGCACGTGAAGGCGGCTGTCGAGCGCGAGCTCGGGCGCCTCGAGCGCACCAGTGACCAAAGCCCCGAGGGCGGCTGGATCCGCACCTGGCTCGACACCGTGACCGAACTGCCCTGGGCAGTGCGCTCCGACGACCGTCTGCAGGTCACCGAGGCGCGCGCCATTCTCGACGCCGACCACAACGGCCTCGAGGACGTGAAAGACCGCATCGTCGAGTACCTCGCGGTCCGCAAGCTGCGCACCGACCGGGGGCTGGCTGCGTCATCCGAGCGGGGGGCAGGCGCCATCCTGGCGCTCGTCGGCCCGCCGGGCGTCGGCAAGACTTCACTCGGTGAGTCGGTGGCACGCGCCCTCGGTCGCAAGTTCGCCCGCGTGGCGCTCGGCGGCGTGCGCGACGAGGCCGAGATCCGCGGCCACCGCCGCACCTATGTCGGGGCCATGCCCGGCCGCATCGCCCGCGCCCTCAAGGAGGCCGGGACGATGAATCCCGTCCTGCTTCTGGACGAAGTCGACAAGCTGGGTTCGGACTACCGAGGCGATCCGTCCTCGGCCCTGCTCGAGGTCCTCGACCCTGCACAGAACCACACCTTCCGCGACCACTACCTCGAGGTCGAGCTCGACCTCTCCGAGGTTCTGTTCATCGCCACCGCGAACATGATCGACACCATCCCCGGGCCACTGCTGGACCGCATGGAGGTCATCCGACTCGACGGCTACACCGAAGACGAGAAGCTCGCCATCGCGCGCGACCATCTCGTCGGACGTCAGCTCGAGCGCAATGGGCTCGATGCCGGTGAGGTCAGCCTGACCGACGATGCCATCAAGACCGTCGTTGCCGACTTCACCCGTGAAGCCGGCGTGCGGCAGCTCGAGCGCGAGCTCGGCAAGGTCTTCCGCAAGGTGGCGACCAAGCTGGCGGCCGGCGACGCCGAGTCTCCGATCACCGTCGGCAACGACGACGTACGCGCTTATCTCGGCCGGCCCAAGTTCTTCCAGGAGGCGTCCGATCGCACGTCGGTGCCCGGGGTGGCCACCGGCCTGGCCGTGACCGGTACGGGAGGCGACGTGCTGTTCGTCGAGGCCACGGCCATGCCGGGGGAGTCCGGCCTGGCCGTCACCGGTCAACTGGGCGACGTCATGAAGGAGTCGTCGGAGATCGCGTTGTCGTACGTGCGCTCGCACGCCGCGCCCCTCGGTCTTTCCGACGCCGACTTCGAGAAGCGTCGCTTCCACGTGCACTTCCCCGCGGGGGCAGTGCCCAAGGACGGTCCGTCGGCCGGCGTCACGATGACGACGGCGCTCGTCAGCCTGCTCAGCGGACGGCCGATGCGGTCGAACGTTGCCATGACCGGCGAGGTCACACTGCAAGGCCGCGTGTTGCCGATCGGCGGGGTCAAGCAGAAGGTGCTCGCCGCCCACCGTGCGGGGCTGACCGAAGTCATCCTCCCGGCCCGCAACGGCCCCGACCTGGACGACGTGCCGGCGAAGGTCCGCGAGGAGATGCAGTTCCACCTCGCCGACGACGTCACCCAGGTCCTGGACTGGGCCCTCGAGCCCACCCAGACCCAGGCCGTCGCCGCCTAATCGCGTTCTGAGGGTGGAAGTCCGCCCTCCAGGCCTGATATCCACCCTCAGAATGCAGGGACCACCCACGGCGCCGCGGCGCCGAACTGAGCTCAGGGCCCACGGCGACACGCGGGTCGACGACTGGTACTGGCTGCGGGACCGCGACGACCCCGAGGTGATCGCCTACCTCGAGGCCGAGAATGCGTGGACCGAACAGGCCACCGCGCACACGCAGGCCCTCCAGGAGAGGCTCTTCGAGGAGATCAAGAGTCGCATCCAGGAGACCGACGTGTCGGGACCCGTCGCCTACGGCGGGTGGTGGTACTACACGCGCACGGTCGAAGGCCTGCAGTACGGCGTGCACTGCCGCCGTCGGATCCGGCCCGGCGATTCGGCGGCCGACGTGCTGGCGGATACTTCGGGCGAGGAGGTCGTCCTCGACGAGAACGCCTTGGCCGAAGGGCACGACTACTTCGCCCTGGGCGCGCTCGCCCTCAGCCCTGACCACACGCGTGCTGCGTACTCCACCGACACCGAAGGCAACGAGGTCTACTCACTGCGGGTGCGCGACCTGGAGTCCGGCGCCGACCTCAGCGACGAAGTCCCGGGGACGTACTACGGCGTCGAGTGGAGCGAGGACGGCCAGGGCCTCTGGTACACCACGCTCGACGATGCCAAGCGGCCCTGGCGGGTGCACCGCCACCGGCTCGGTGACGACGCGGCCAGCGACGCCCTCGTGCACCAGGAGGACGACGCCGCCTTTCACGTAGGGATCGGTAAGACCCGCTCGCGCCAGTGGCTGGTGATCGCGTCGCAGAGTGCGGTGACGTCGGAGCTGCGCGTCATCCCTGCCGGCGCGCCCGAGACCGAGCCCCGCGTCATTGCCCCGCGTCGTCAGGACGTCGAGTACGACGTCGAGCACCACGGCGAGCGCTTCTTCATCGTCACCAACGCCGACGGCGCCGAGAACTTCAAGCTCGTCGAGGCACCCGTCGAGGACCCGGGGCCCGACAACTGGCGCGACGTGATCCCACATCGGGCTGACGTCCGACTCATGGGCATCGACGCCTTCGCCGGCCACCTCTCCCTCTACGAGCGAGCCGAGGGGCTCACGCGACTGCGCGTGATGCGCTTGGCCGACGGCGAGACCCACACGATCGAGCACCCCGAACCCGTCCACACCGTCGGCCCAGGGCTCAACCCCGAGTTCGAGACGACGACCCTCCGCTTTCACTACACGTCGTTGGTGACACCGGACCAGGCCATCGACTACGACCTCGAGACGCGCACCCGCACCGTTGTCAGGCAGCAGCCGGTCCTCGGCGGCTACGACGCGAGCCTTTACGAGACGGCGCGCCACTGGGCGACGGCCGAGGACGGCACGCAAGTTCCGATGTCACTCGCCTGGCGCAAGGACCGGCAGGCGGGTGGCCCCGCCTTCCTCTATGGCTACGGCTCCTACGAGTACAGCATCGACCCGCGCTTCTCGTCGGTGCGCCTGAGCCTTCTCGATCGCGGTTTCGTCTACGCCATCGCCCACGTTCGCGGCGGCGGCGAGCTCGGACGGCCCTGGTACGAGGACGGAAAGCTCCTGCACAAGCGCAACACGTTCACCGACTTCGTCGCCGCCGGCCAGCACCTGGTCGACAGCGGGCTCACCACGCCGTCGGGGCTCGTCGCACGAGGCGGCAGCGCCGGCGGCCTCCTCATGGGCGCGGTCGCCAATCTCCGACCCGACTTGTTCGCGGCGATCGTCGCCGAGGTGCCGTTCGTCGACGCGTTGACGACGATCCTCGACGAGACACTGCCGCTCACCGTCATCGAGTGGGAGGAGTGGGGGAACCCGGTCGAGTCGGCGGAGGTGTACTTCTACATGAAGTCGTACGCGCCGTACGACAACGTCGAGGCGAAGGACTACCCGGCACTGCTCGTCCGAGGAGGCCTGAACGATCCCCGCGTCGGCTTCTGGGAGCCGGCCAAGTGGGTGGCCAAACTCCGGGCGACCAAGACCGACGACCACCCGCTCATCCTCAAGACCGACATGGGCGCCGGTCACGGCGGTCCGTCGGGCCGCTACGACGCCTGGAAGGACGAGGCCTTCGTCTTGGCGTTCGTGCTCGACGCCGTCGGAGTGGCGGGCTAGCCCTATTTCAGAAGTGTTTCAGTACCACCCTGCGTGGGAACGAATAATCCTTTGCCCCTGAAGACAATCGGAGGTGACGTCGTGGAGGACCGACGCCCGACAGGACACTTCGGACCCGGAACGCGCGTCGAAGTTCGAAGCGGTTACGGGCACTCGTGGGCGAGCGGGTTCGAGGTGGCAGACGTCGACAACGATGGCTACCTCGTTCGCCGGATCTCCGACGGTCACGTGCTCCCCGAACCGTTCCCGCAAGACGAGCTGCGCCGCGAAGGTCCGGCTTAGCGCGGTCGCGGTCGCGGCCCCGCCTGGGTGTGCTCGGTGCCCTCGGGTTCGACCGCCCAAGGCGCCGGCTGGCCCCATTCGTCGTCGAAGACCAGCTCAGCCAGCGGGCGACGGCGCACGGGGCCATGACGGCCTTCGGGGTAGCCGAGCGGGAGCGTCGCCGAGATGGCGACGTTCTCCGGGATTCCGAGCAGGGCGCGCAGCTCGTCTTCGACGAGCGCGTGCCACATGGTCATGACGCCGCCGAGGCCGCGCGCCCGGGCGGCCAGCAGCAGGTTCTGGCAGGCGGGGTAGACGGAGTTGCCCTCGTAGGGGTTCGGGGGCCGGTAGCGATCCAGGCACGCCAGCGCGACAACCGGCACCTGTTCGAAGTGGTCGACGAAGTGTTGCATCGCCCGCTCGAGGCGAGCCTTCGGGGCGTTGGGATCGCCACCGCCGTAGCCGTCCTCGGCGCGCTTGGTCGACCATGCCTCGCGGAAGGCGCGCCCAAGGAGGGCCTTCGCCTCCGCCGCCTTCGGTCCGTCGCGAAGCACGAGGAAGCGGAAGGGTTGGCGGTTGGAACCCGACGGCGCTCGGCTGGCGGCGAACAGAATCGCCGCCAGCTCGGCGTCGGGCACCGGGTCGGGCCGGAAACGACGGATGGCCCGGGTCGTAGTCAGACCCTCGAGGAGCCCGACAGTGTCAGGGGGCAGCAGCACCCCCCGACCGTACTGAGCCTCTAGTAGGCCTCGACAACCTCTTCGGACTGCTCGACCAGCGTACGAACCTCCGAAGCGCGGAACCGGCGGTGTCCGCCGAGCGTCCGGATCGACGTGAGCTTGCCGGAGCGGGCCCAGCGGCTGACGGTCTTGGGGTTGACCCTGAAGAGCACCGCCACCTCGGCGGGCGTCAAGAGGGGATCGGGGGTTTCGCGGTCTGTTGCCATTGTCCTTGCCTTCCTGTCCGGTTGCCTCCTCACTATCGGTGAGCGTGCAATGGAACTCGATAGCCCTTAGTGACCAATTTGACGTAGCGCCAAGGCGACTAGTCCGAAATGTTTCCAGCAAATGAGCACAGTGAGTCATGGTGCCGGTTGGCCCCATCCTGCAAACTCACCCCAAACGGGACAGGCGGTGCACGAGCCAAAGACTGCACAGCCTTCCCGCTGGGGAACATCGGGCGCAGGAGGGGCAATGACTGGATTCAGTGACGTGGCGCTGGTGGGTTTTGTGGCCATCGCCATAGCGCTCGCCGTCATGCTCGTGAGCTATCGCCGCTGGCGCGAAGTCACGGCCCGCGCCGATGCCGCCCGCTGGGCCCATCGCGACGCTCTCACCGGGTTGCCCGACCGAGTCGTCTTCCACGACCGCCTGCAAGCCGCCCTCGACCGGCCGGGCCGGGCGTTCGTCGGGGTGTTCGTGATCGACATCGACCGCTACCGCCTGGTCAACGACAGCTACGGCCAGCGAGCAGGAGACGAGGTCCTGGCGTCGGTTGCCGAGCGCATGCACGCGGTGCTCGGACCCGACGACCTCCTGGTGCGTCTGGCGGGCGACCAGTTCGGTGTGCTGTGCCCGAACCTGTACGACGCACGCCAGGCCGAGCAGGTAGCCGACCGGATCCGCCAGGGACTCGTACGGCCGTTCAATGTCGACGGCGAGCAGCTCTGGCTGACGGCCTGCATCGGCGTCGCCCTCGACGACAACGGCGACGCCACGGCCGGCGCACTCCAGCGGGACGCCGAGACCGCGCTCGAGCGGGCGCAGAGCGCCGGGCCCGGTCACCACGTTCTACTCGACCGATCTACCCGGGCCGCGACCGCCGACCGCCACGACCTCGCCCGTCGCCTGCGTGCCGCCCTCCGGCTCGGGCAGTTCCGGCTCAGGTACCAGCCGCTCGTTTCGACGACCAACGGCCACGTGGTCGGTGTCGAAGCGTTGTTGCGGTGGGAGGACCCGCTGCGCGGCCAGGTGCAGCCCGACGACTTCATCCCCGTGCTGGAGGAGACCGACCTCATCGTGCCGGTCGGCGCATGGGTGCTCGAGGAGGCGTGTCGGCAGGCCGCCACCTGGCGCCGATCCGGTCCGCCCGCGGCCGACCTCACGATCTCGGTCAACGTCGCTCCTCGCCAGCTGGCTCATCCCGACTTCGTGGCCACCGTCGCCCGGGCCCTCGAGACGACCGGCGCCAATCCACGACAGCTGTGTCTCGAGATCACCGAAGCCGCTCTCATCGAGGACATGGACTTCGTGCAGCGCCAGCTCTCCCGAATTCGCGACCTCGGCGTGCGGCTGGCGGTCGACGATTTCGGCACGGGCTACTCGTCGGTGAGTTACGTCCGCAGGTTCCCGCTCGACGCCGTGAAGATCGACAAGTCCTTCGTGCAGGGCCTCACCGCGGGCGCCGAGGACGCCGCCATCGCCCAGGCCATCATCAAGATGGCGCACGCGCTCGGGCTCTCGACGGTCGCCGAAGGCGTGGAAAGCGCCGACGAGCTGGCCCGCCTGCAGCAGCTGGGCTGTGATCTCGTGCAGGGTTTCTACTTCTCGGCGCCGCTGACCGCCGACGCCGTCGACGGCCTCATGCGTGCCGGCCGCGAGCTTGCGATCGCGGGCTGACGTGTGACGGCTCCGGGCCGTACGCTCGGCCGGTGGACCGAGCTCGCTTCGAGCGCACCATCGCCGCCATCGATGCGGCCAACGCCGACGACCCGCGCAATAGGGAAGTCCGTGACGCCCAGCTGGCGACCGAGTGGGTGCAGCGCTTGCGCCCCGACGCCGGCGAGGAGTTGCTGTTGGCGGCCCGAGCCCATCACCTTCGCCGTTGGACGATCCCGCGGTCTTCGTATCCGGAGGGCCGCAACGGCTACCTGCGTTGGCGCCGGGACCTCCAGAAGCAACACGCCGCCGACGTGGGAGAGATCCTCCGCGGTGAGGGATACGACGCGGCAGCCATCGATCGTGTCCAGGAGATCATCCAGAAGCGCCGCCTGACGTCGGATTCCGAGGTGCAGACGTTCGAGGACGCCTTGTGTCTCGTCTTTCTCGAGACCCAACTCACCGACTTCGCCGAGCGCTACGCCGACAAGGCCGACGACGTCCTGGCGAAGACAATCGACAAGATGAGCGAGGAAGGCCGAACCCACGCCGCGGCACTTCTCGAGGGCAAGCGAGCGCGGTGACGACCGAGGCGGGCGAGGACCGCGTACTGACGATTCCGAACGTGATCACCGTCGTGCGCCTGCTGTGTGTACCGGTGTTCCTCTGGCTGCTGTTCGATCAGCACAAGCGGGTCGAAGCGGCGGTGCTCCTCGGCGTGCTGGGCGCCACCGACTTCGCCGACGGCTACATCGCCCGGCACCTCCACCAGGTGTCCACCCTCGGGAAGGTGCTCGACCCCCTCGCCGACCGCGTGCTGCTGATGGTCGGCGCCAGCGCCATTCTCGTCGACGGATCGGTGCCCCCATTCGTCGCCTGGGCGACCCTTGTGCGAGAGGTGCTCGTGGCCGGGGCCTTCCTTGTTCTGGCAGCACTGGGCGCCCGGCGCATCGACGTGCAGTGGGCCGGGAAGGCGGGGACGTTCGGACTGATGTTCGCCTTTCCGTTCTTCCTCATGGGGCACGACAAGGGGTTTTCGCTCCACGGCCCCATCGAGTTCCTCGCCTGGTGCTGCGCCATCCCCGCGCTCCTGCTGGCGTGGTACGCAGCGGTCACCTATATCCCGATGGCCCGTCAGGCCCTCAAGACTCGGCAGGTAGATTCGACCTCAGCATGAAGGCCGTGATCATGGCCGGGGGTGAAGGAACCCGCCTCCGACCGCTGACGTCGAATCAGCCGAAGCCGATGATGCCCCTGGCCAACCGGCCGATGATGGAGCACATCGTGCGCCTGCTCAAGGAGCACGGGTTCGACGAGATCGTCGTCACCCTCGCCTTCCTGCCCCAGGCCATCCGCACGTACTTCGGCGACGGTTCGGAGTTCGGCGTGCGCATGGTGTACGCCACCGAGGAGACGCCGCTCGGTACCGCCGGGTCGGTGTTCAACGCACGCGAGGAGCTCACCGAGCGCTTCCTGGTGATCTCGGGCGACGTCCTCACCGACTTCGACCTGAGTGAGATCGTCAAGTTCCACGACGAGAAGAAGGCCCTGGCCACCATCAGCCTGAAGGCGATGGAGAACCCGCTCGAATTCGGCATCGTCATCACGCGCGAGGACGGTTCCATCGAGCGCTTCCTCGAGAAGCCGTCGTGGGGCCAGGTGTTCAGCGACACCATCAACACCGGCATCTACGTCCTCGAGCCCGAGATCTTCGACGCCATCCCGGCGGGGGAGTCCGTCGACTTCTCGAGCGACGTCTTCCCCAAGCTGCTCGCCAACGGGGCACCGCTGTACGGCTACGTGGCCGAGGGCTACTGGGAGGATGTCGGCACGGTCGACGCCTACATCCGGGCCCACCGCGACGTGCTCGACGGCAAGGTCACCGTCGACGTGCCCGGCTTCCGTCTCAGCGAGGGCGTGTGGCTGGGCGAGGGCGCCGAGATCGACCCCGACGCGACGATCGACGGTCCCGCCGTCATCGGCGACTACTGCCGCGTGGAAGCGGGCGCCCACCTGCACGAGTACTGCGTGCTCGGCTCCAACGTGATCGTGCGAAGTGACTCGTTCATCGAGCGGTCGGTGGTGCACGACAACGCCTACATCAGCAACGGCGTGCGGCTGCGCGGTTGCGTGATCGGCCGCTCGTCGGACCTTCGCCAGGGAGCTCGCTGCGAAGAGGGTGTCGTGCTCGGCGACGACTGCTTCGTCGGCGAGCACGCAGTGATCAACCCCGGCGTCAAGATCTATCCGTTCAAGACCGTCGAACCCGGCGCCATCGTCAACTCGTCGATCATCTGGGAGTCCCGCGGCGCCCGCAGCCTGTTCGGCCGCACGGGCGTCTCCGGGCTGGCGAACGTCGACGTCACTCCGGAGCTCGCCGTCGAGGTGGCAATGGCGTACGCAACCACCCTCAAGAAGGGCTCGACGGTCACCATCTCGCGCGACTCCAGCCGGGCGGCGCGCGCCCTCAAGCGGGCGATGATGGCCGGGCTCAACGCCGCCGGGATCAACGTCGACGACCTCGAGGTCGCGCCGGTGCCGGTCACCCGGTTCCAGGTGCGGTCGGAGCGTGCCCAGGGCGGGATCTCCGTGCGCCTCGTCCCCGACGACCCGCAGTCGGTCGTCCTGCGCTTCTTCGACGCCGACGGCACCGACATCGACGAGGGCACCCAGCGCAAGATCGAGCGCTACTTCCACCGCCAGGACTTCCGGCGGGCGTTCGCCGCCGACATCGGCGACATCAACTTCCCGCCCCACGCCATCGAGTACTACACGGCCGCTCTCATGCGCACCGTCGATGCCGACGCCATCAGGGCGGCGGGGCACCAGGTCGTCATCGACTACGCCTACGGCTCCACGTCGTTCCTGATGCCCAACGTCCTGTCGAAGCTGGGAGCCGACGTCCTGAGCGTCAATCCCTACGCCCAGACCGCGGGCGCGGCCGCCTTCGAGGTCCAGATCCATGCGGCTCGGGTAGCCGAGCTGGTACGGGCCGCCAAGGCCCGCCTGGGCGCGGTGATCGACCCCGATGGCGAGCGCATCACGCTGATCGACGACGAGGGCCACGTCCTCTCCAACGACGAGGCCCTGCTCTCGCTGCTCACGCTCGTGACCGCCACCACCGAGAAGGCCCATGTCGCCCTCCCGGTGGCCGTGAGCCGTGAGGCGGAGCGCATCGCCGAGGCCGCCGGGGCGCGCATCACGTGGACCAAGCTCTCGACCCCGCACCTCATGGAGGTGGCGGCGTCGGGCGGCGTCGACCTGGCCGCCAGCCAGGAAGGCGGCTTCATCTTCCCCCGCTTCCTGCCGGCCTACGACGCCACGGCCGCCTTCGTCAACGTGCTCGAGCTGCTCGGCCGGTCGGGGCTCCGGTTGTCGAAGATCGTCGCTGGCCTTCCCCGCATCAACATCGTCCATGACAGTGTCGTGACCCCCTGGGAGCAGAAGGGCCTGGTGATGCGCACGCTCGTCGAGCGCATCAAGGACCGGGAGATGGTCATGGTCGACGGAGTGAAGATCATCCACGACGACGGGTGGGTGCTCGTGCTGCCCGATCCCGAGGAGCCGATCACCCACATCTGGGCCGAGGCCGGGAGCGACGCCGAGGCCCGTGGTCTGTCCCAGGAGTACGCCCGCCGCATCCGTCAGATGCTCAGGTAGAGGTTGAGGCTGTAGCTTCTCCGCTCTGATGAATGTCCCGGACGATCGTCGTTACACGAAGGACCACGAGTGGGCCCGCCTCGAGGACGGGAAGGTCCGCGTGGGCATCACCGACTACGCCCAGGACGCCCTGGGCGACGTTGTGTTCGTGCAGCTGCCCGAGCTGGGCGCATCCCTCGAGGCCGGTGGGGCCCTGGGCGAGGTGGAATCCACCAAGTCCGTGTCCGACATCTACGCGCCGGTCGGGGGGACGGTGGTCGAGATCAACAGCGAGCTGGGTGACGCTCCTCAGCGTCTCAACGAGGACCCCTACGGCGACGGATGGATCTGCGTCATCGAGCCGGCCGACGGTGCGGCCGTCGACGCCCTGCTCGACGCCGAGGGCTATCGACAGCTCACCGAGGCATAAGTCATCGCTAGGTAAGGTTTCGCCGTCGTGTACTGCAACCAGTGCGGGCACAGGAACCCAGCGGGTGCCAACTTCTGCTCGTCGTGCGGTGCCGCCCTCAACCCCCGTGGCGATGACACCACGATCACGTTCATGCCCGTCGAGGCCGCGGGCGAGGCCGAGGACGAGCTGACCGTCACCCTCGACGAGCTGCCGCAGAGCATCGGCATGCTCGTGGTCAAGAGGGGTCCGAACGCGGGGTCGAAGTTCGTGCTCGATCAGGACGTGACCAAGGCTGGACGCCATCCCGAGAGCGACATCTTCCTCGACGACGTCACGGTGTCACGCCGGCATGCGGAGATCGTGCACGCCAAGAGCGGCTACCGGCTGCGCGACGTGGGCTCGTTGAACGGCACCTACCTCAACCGCGAGCGGATCGAGTCGGAGTCCTCCCTCCAGAATGGCGACGAACTGCAGATCGGCAAGTTCAAGCTGGTGTTCTTCTCGGGCACCGGCGCGGAGCAGTAGTGGCGACCCGGCCGTATCTGTCGATCGGTGAGGTCCTCACCCTCCTCAAGGACGAGTTCCCCGACGTCACCATCTCCAAGATCCGGTTCCTCGAGAGCCAGGGCCTGCTCGATCCCGAGCGCACGCCGTCGGGCTACCGCAAGTTCTACGACAACGATGTCGCTCGCCTGCGCTGGATCCTGCGCCAGCAGCGCGAGCACTTCCTGCCGCTGAAGGTCATCAAAGGCCGCCTCATCGGAGACGCTGAGTCCGAGGGCGAGGTCGAGGAGCAGGCGGCCGCGGCCGGCGGGGTCATGGCCGCGGCGATGGCTGCGGCGGCCGCCGAGGAGCCCGAGCCCCTGAGCCCTCCGCGATCGGGCACCAGTCTGAACCTGCAGGAGCTGGCCGCCAGCTGCGGGCTCGAGACGAGTGACATCAAGGACCTGGAGCGGTTCGGGCTGATCACAAGCCGCACCGTCGCCGGCACCGCCTACTACGACGACGACGCGCTGGCCGCCGCCCACGTGGCGGCCGGCTTTATGAAGTTCGGCGTCGAAGCCCGTCACCTCCGCATGTACAAGACGGCCGCCGAGCGGGAAGCGGGGTTCTTCGAGCAGGTCGTTATGCCGATGCTCAAGCAGCGCAACCCCGAAGCCCGCCGCCAGGCCACCGAGACATTGGCGGAGCTGGCCCGTCTCGGCCAGCAGCTGCGGAGCACCATGCTCCGTAACGCCCTCCGCGACTACCTCGAGGAGTAGCGCTGGACGCGCCGACGCTGATCTCGGCGGCGGAGCTGAAGGACGCGGCTCGGCGGCTGGCGGGGGAGATCTCGGCCGCCTACGAGGACGGCGTGGTGTTGGTCGCCGTGCTGAAGGGGAGCGTGCCTTTCCTCGCCGACGTGCTGCGGGAGATGACGATCGTGCCCCTCGTCGACTTCATGTCGATCTCCTCCTACGCACCTGACAGCGGTCGCGTCCGGATCATCAAAGACCTCGACATCGATGTCTCGGGCCGCGACGTCGTGATCGTCGAGGACATCGTCGACACGGGGCTCACGCTCGCTTATCTCCTCGGCGAGCTGCGCAGGCGGGAGCCCCGATCGGTCGCGGCCTGCGCGCTGCTGGACAGAGCGGCCCGGCGCATCGTGCCGACGCCCGTCGAGTTCGTCGGTTTCGAGATCGAAGACCTGTACGTCCTCGGGTACGGCCTCGATTACGCAGAGCGCTATCGCAATCTGGACCGGGTGATCGAGGGCGATCTCGACGTCCTCCAGGGCGATCCGGACGCCTACGTCGACGACCTCTACGCGGGGTAGGTTGGATTTCGATGGTGGAGATGCACCTGGTGGGCGTGCGGGTGGAGCTACCGACCAACAATCCCATTGTGTTGCTGCGCGAGGCAGAGGGCGAGCACCGCGTGCTGCCGATCTTCATCGGCGCCGTCGAGGCAACTGCCATCGCTTTCGCACTCCAAGGTGTGGTCACCCAACGGCCGATGACCCACGACCTCATGCGCGACCTGCTCACCGAGCTCGGCGTCGGCGTCGAGCGCATCGTCATCACCGAGCTGCGGGAGGGCACGTTCTACGCCGAGATCGAGATGGCCTCGAACGGCTCGCGCCACTCGGTGTCGAGCCGCCCGTCGGACGCCATCGCCCTCGCCGCCCGCCTGGGCACCCCGATCTTCGCCGACGAGGCCGTGCTCGAGGAGGCTGCCGTCGTCGTCAGCGACGACGAGGACGAGGAAGAGGTCGAGAAGTTCCGGGAGTTCCTCGAGGGCGTCAACCCGGAGGATTTCGCCTCCTAGTCCCTGGTCGGCGGCCTCGCCAGGCACGTCGTTGACTGTGGAAATCCGGTGGGCGTACGCTGTGGCGTCTACATCGATGTAACTACGCGCCTGTCACACCGCCGGCAGGCAGGGGGAGGCTGAAGCAGATGGCCGAAGAGGGCTTCCGGGGGCCGCAGGTCTGCAAGATCGTCGGCATCACCTACCGCCAGCTCGACTACTGGGCCCGCACCGACCTCATCCGGCCGTCGATCGCCGATGCCAAGGGCAGCGGCACCCAGCGCCGGTACTCCTACCAGGACCTCGTCGAGCTGAAGGTGATCAAGAACCTGCTCGACGCCGGCGTGTCACTGCAGCTGGCCCGCAAGGGCGTCGAGTACATCCGCAAGAACCTCGGCGAGGACATCGGCTCGGCCAGCCTGGTGATCGACGGGCCCAAGTCGGTGCTCGCCCGCAGCGACGGCGAGGTCATCGACCTCATGCGCAAGGGCCAGGGGGTCCTGAGCATCGTGGCCCTCGGCCCCGTGGTCGACCAGCTCGACAGCGCCATCCACGAGCTGCATCCCACCGAGCCCAAGGACAGCGAGAAGGCGCCCGCCCGGGCAGTGAGCGGCGGAGGGTGACCCTGACCGAGCTCGAAGACGCCGGGACGCAGCCGCACGAGCGGACGCGCTTCGCGCACAACTCCGAGCGGCAGTTCGCCAAGCTTCTCGACTTCTACGGCATCGCGTGGGAGTACGAGCCCCGCACGTTCGTGCTCGAGACCGACCGCGAGGGCAACCCCGCACAGGCCTTCAGCCCCGACTTCTACCTCCCGGCCTACGACCTCTTCATCGAGATCACCACGCTCAACCAGAAGCTGGTGACCAAGAAGAACCGCAAGGTCCGCCGCCTCCGGGAGCTGTATCCCGATGTGAAGGTGAAGATCTTCTACCAGCGGGACTACCAGGCCTTGCTCGTGAAGTACGGGCTCGAACCGCCGTCCCAGGCCATGCCTGCGGGCGAGACCGTCGAGCCCCTGCCGCTGCGCTTCGACGACGTCGAGGCCCAGCCGGCGCCACGGCCCCGTCGCCGGCGACTCGCGTAGGCAACCGCCTTCACACCCTCTACCCTTGGGCCTCGAAATGGGGGGAGGACGACTCTCATGGGCGGGGCGGATCCTGGCCGTCATCGCCGCGGCCGAGATTGCCGCCTCGAGCGCCGTGCTGGCGCTGCACCCGACGCCGGCGCGTTCCGCTGCCCTCGTGCGGTCCGTCCCGACCACGACGACCAGCACCAGCGTCGTCCCCGACCCCACGACGCTTCCGCCTCCGCCGTCGACCTCGCCCCCCACGACAGCCCGGCCGGCGGCCCCGCCGCCAACGCTTCCCGCTGACCCCGTCGCCCGCCTGACGGCCCGACTCGAGGCGGCTCTGGGCAGCGTCCCCAGCTGCCTCGTGGTCCAGGACAGCGGTGCCACGGCGTACGCCCGGGCGCCCCAACTGGCCCTGGCACCGGCATCGACCCAGAAGCTGCTCGTGGCCGTCGCCGCCCTCCAGCGCCTCGGGCCCGACTACCGCTTCGAGACGACCGTGGTTGCTCCCGCGCGGCCCACAGCGGACGGGAGCGTGGATGCCCTGTGGCTCGTGGGCAGCGGCGACCCGATGCTCGGTACCGGTGACTACGCCGGATACCTGGCGTCGCAACCGCGCAGCATCGGGACCCCGGTGACGCCGATGACCTGGCTCGTCGACCAGCTGGCCGCCGCCGGCGTCCACTCCGTGCGCAACGGGGTGCACGGCGACGACAGCCGGTACGACGGCCCGCGCTGGCTGCCGGGTTGGAAGCCGATCTACCGCGACGAGGCCGACATCTCGCCGCTGAGCGCGTTGACTGTCAACGGCGGCCTCGACAAGTGGCAGCCCAGCGAGGTGGTCACTGCTGACCCCACCGCGCTGGCGAGTAGCCAGCTTGCGGGGTTGCTCGTGGGCCATGGCATCTCCGCGGCACCGGCCCCGGACGCGGTCCACCCCGCCGGTGGCGTGGTGCTGGCGCGGGTCTCGTCGGTGCCCCTGTCGGACATCGTGGCTTCGATGCTGCGCACGAGCGACAACCTGGCGGCCGAGCTCATCGTCAAGGAGCTGGACAAGAAGTCGGGCGGGTCCGGGACGACCGCGG
>JAFAUA010000382.1 GCA_019243595.1 Acidimicrobiia bacterium | reverse complement strand
TCGAACCCGGGCACGAGACTCGCTCCCAACGCCGCCAGGCCACCGGCCAATCCGCCGGCTGCTCCCGAGCCGGGGACGGTGCGTACGTCCACGCCGTAGTCGCGCTCATAGACCTGGGCCAGGCGCTCGAGGCGGCGGCGTAGCAGGGCGACCTGTGCCGGCGTCGCCCCCTTCTGCGGAGCGAAAGCTTCGGCGGCCTCCAGGAAGGTGATCTCGACATCGCAGGCGACTGTCACGCCCACACCCCGCAGGCGACGCGGACCGAGGGCGGTAACGCAACCGAGACCGCCGTCGGTCGTCGCCGACCCGCCGACGGCGACGATGATCCGGCGGGCGCCCTCGTCCAGGGCAGTGGCGATGAGTTCGCCCGTGCCGTAGGTCGTGGCCTGGACCGGGTCGTTGCCTTCGGGCCCACCCGCGAGCGTCAGACCTGACGCCTGCGCCATCTCGACCACAGCGCCGTCGTCGCGCATCCGCCACTCGGCGTCGACGGGTGGCCCCAGGGGCCCGCGCACGCGAGCCCGCCGAACCCGGCCGCCGAGTGCTTCCAGTGTTCCCTCCCCGCCGTCCGCTACCGGAGCCTCATCACAGTCCCAGCCGGCGGTCCGCGCCGCGGCGGCAACGGCCGCTGCCACCTCGATTGCTGTCGCCGTGCCGCGGAACTTGTCGGGGGCGGCGAGGACGCGTCGGGCTGAAGCCATCGGCCTTATGGTGGCTCGCGTGGCGGAGAACGTCGTCATCGTCTCCAACCGAGGTCCCATCTCGTTCTCCCACGACAGCGACCGGAACCTCGTCGCCCGCCGGGGTGCAGGCGGTGTCGTGGCGAGCTTGGGGCCGCTGGTGCGGGATACCGGCGCGCAGTGGATCGCAGCGGCGATGACTGACGCCGACCGCGAGGCGGCCGCTGCCGGCACCGTCGACGCGGAAGGTTTTCGGTTCCGCTCCCTCGCCGTCGACCCCGACACCTATCGCATGGCGTACGACGTGATCTCGAACGGCACCCTGTGGTTCCTGCACCACAGCCTCTGGGACCTGCCGCGCCGGCCCCGGTTCGACCGGCGGTGGCGCGAAGCGTGGGACGCATACCGGGCGGTGAACCACACCTTCGCCCGAGCCGTGATCGACGAGGCCCCCGCAGACGCCACTGTGCTCGTGCAGGATTACCACTTCGCCCTCGTCGGAACGTGGCTGGCCCAAGAGCGCCCCGATCTCCGCGCTGTGCACTTCACCCACATCCCGTTCTGCGGCCCCACGTCCATCCGCACGCTCCCCGACGACGTCGCCGGCGAGCTGCTCGCCGGGCTGGCGAGCCACGTCTCGTGCGGTTTTCACGCCCGCCGGTGGGCCCGCAACTTCGAGGCTTGTTGCGAGGCGATGTGGGGATGGACGCCGGCGACGTTCGTCTCCCCGCTGTCGCCGGACTTCGACGACATCGACGCCGTCGCTGAGTCGCCCGAGTCGATCGCGGAGGGAGCCCAGCTCGACGAGACGTTGGCGGGCCGCCGCTTGATCCTGCGCGTCGACCGCATCGAGTTGTCGAAGAATCTCCTGCGCGGGTTCCTCGCCTACGAAGATCTGCTGCGGAGCCGACCGGAATGGCGCGGCCAGGTCGTCTTCGCCGCCTTCGTGTATCCGTCACGCGAGGGACTCCCGGAGTACCTCGCCTACCGCCAGGAAGTCGAGACCGTGGCGGCGCGCATCAACAACCAGTGGGGCGTCCCCGGTTGGACACCAATCGTGCTCGACATGTCCGACAACTTCCCGCGCTCGGTCGCGGCCCTCCAGCGCTACGACGTGCTGCTCGTGAACCCGGTGCGCGACGGGCTGAACCTGGTCGCCAAGGAAGGCCCGATGCTCAACACCCGCAACGGCGTGCTCGCTCTGAGCCGCGAAGCCGGCGCGTGGGAGGAGCTCGGCGGCGTCGCCCTCGAGATCAACCCCTTCGACATCGCCGGCACCGCCGACGTCCTGGCTGCCGCTCTGGCCATGGACGACGAAGACCGCGCCACCCACGCCGCCGCCCTCCGCAAGCTGGCGGGCGCCCGCACCCCGCGGGACTGGCTCGACGACCAACTCGCCGCCGCGCGTTCGACTCGGTAAGGCCGTTCACGCGTCAACCGCGGCTCTGAAGGAGGAGGCTTGCGTCGGAAGCGCGTGCTCTGGCGGTCGTGGGTGGGGACGTATAGGACGGCTAGGACCGCCAGAACGGAAGGAAGGGCACGCTCGACTGCGGCGCGAGCGCGTCGCCCCCGGGTGGTTGCCGCAGTTGCTACGGCAACAACGACTGAAGCAACTCGAGCGCACCTTCGGGGCCGTCGACCACGATGTCGGCGCGGCTCCCGAGCTCTTCGGGCATCTCGGGGCTGCGGACGCCGATCCGAGTGACGTTGACGCCGCCTTCGGCGAAGCGGTCGAGAGCGTCGAAGGCCGCAAGGTCGCCGCGGTCGTCGCCGAGGAAGCAGACGGCGGCCAATCCGGCCGCTGCCTCGCCGAGCGCCGTGCCCTTGTCCCGCCGCAGCGGCGGGCGCAACTCGACGGCCTTGCGCGCCGCGAGCGCTTCCAGTCCGGTCCGCGTCGCCTCAGACTCCGCCCACTTGTGTACCGCTGCCTCGCGCTCGGGTTCGGCGCGCCAGTGCAGCGTGACCGAGAGACTCTTGCGCTCGACTCGCTCGGCGACGCCCGCGTCGTCCGCTCGCGTCGCGACGTCCTCGACGACCCGCCGCCATTCCTCTGCGCCCTCAGCGGCGCGGATCTCACCGTCGACGACGCGCTCGAGCCCGTACTCGCCCCAGAGGTCGACGCCCGGGGCGGCGATGTTGTCGAGCAGGTACCGAACGGGCCGACCGGAGATCACCCCGACGCGGGCGTATCGGTCCGCCAGCGCGCCGAGGGTGTCGGCTGACCCGGGGAGCGCCCGCGCCTCATACGGGTTGTCGACGATCGGCGCCAGCGTCCCGTCGAAGTCGGTGTACACGCCGGCGCGTTCGGGTTGCGCGGCGAGAACATCGAGAAACCCCGGTCGTTGCATGAAGGGGCGACGGTACTCTCGCCCGGTGCGTCGCCCGATTCCGAGCGCGCGCCGCGTGATTCTCGTATGCGCACTGGGGGCGCTGGGCTGCGGCGTCCTCGCCGCCTGCCGCCCCGACACCGTGCAGGTGGCCTTTCACCCGCCGGTCGGCGCCCGCTACCGGTACCAGGTCGACGTGACCAAGGCTCGCACCATCCAGCTCGGGAGCGACGGTCCGCAGCGCACGGTGGACGACGCCCGGCTGGAAGCCGACGAGATCGTGCTCGCCTCCGGCCCTCAGGGCATCCGCGTGCAGGTCGAGCTGCGCCGGGCGGGGTCGGCACCGCGCAAGTTCGTCGTGCTGTTCGACCGGGCGGCCCAGCTCACCGCCGTGGAAAGCGTCGAGGGCCTGCCGGCCTCGGTGCTCGAGCCGTTCGGGCTGTCGGAGATCTTCCCGGCGGCGGCCGGCGCCCCACCTCCGCGACCGCTGGCCGCGGGTGAGCAGTGGACGATCGACGACCACCTCGCGCTCGCCGGGTCCGCGCCCGCGCGCCTCCGCGGATCTGGGCGGCTCGAGTCCTTCGGTGTCGTTGGCGGGCGCAAGGTGGCATCGATCCGCTCGTCGACCCGCCTTCCCGTCTCTACGCAGAGCCCGCTCTCAGGCGGCCAGCTGGCGCTGCAAGGCGTCGAGAGCACGCTGAGCAACGCCACCCGTGAGCTGGCCGACGGCGCCGTCGAAGAGGCGTCGTCGACGACAACCGGCAACTACCAGGTGACGCTCACGCCCGGCGACCAAGGACCGCCGGTGACCGGGACCCTCACCATCGAGGTCCGCTCGAAGACCAAGCGCGTTCGCTAGTCCGTCAGTGCTTGACCGTCGTCGCCGTATGCACGGTGGTGGCCGTGTGCGCCGTCGTGGGCGTGACGGCGTGGGCCGTCGTCGGCGTCACACGCCGAGCCGTCGTCGGGGGCGACGTCACCGCGGGCGTCCCCTCCTTGGCGAGGTCAGGGCCGACGACGACGATGATGTCGGCGCCGCGCGTATCGCTGACGGGAGGTGGCGTCGGCATCGCCTGCACGTCGGAATCTGGCACCCCGAGAATCTGGGCGACCACGTGCGCCTCGCGCTCGAAGTCGGGGTTGAAGAAGACGCTCGACGCCGTAGCACTGCCCTGGTCGGTGGTGTTGGTGGCGGCCAGCACGTTGTAGCCCGCCTGCTTCAGGCGGTTGAAGACGAGAAGGCCGGCGCCGGCGGTACTGGTGCCGTTGGCGGGGAGCACCTTGATCTGGGCGGGCTGCCGCACGGGAACGGTGAGGGTCGTCGCCGTCGGCGGGATGGTGGCCTCAGGCGTCTGCGGTGAGATCGAACGAACCGCGCTCGCGTACGGGTCGCCCCCGCCGCTGCGCAGGAGGATGATGCCGAGGATCACGGCGACGGCGAGGAGGCCGGCGCCGCGCAGGGCCGCCCCGCCCGCCGACCGGCCGAAGGAACCGTCGGTGGCCGCGTGCCGGGCCGCCATGTCAGCGCGGCTGGTCGGCCGAGCGGCCTTCGAAGCGGGCGCGCCGACGCCTGTCTCGCAGTCGCCGCAGCCGGCGCACGACCAGCGGGTCGTACTCCACGGCGTCGGACGACTCGAGCAAGGAGTTCAGCACCTGGTAATAGCGCGTGGCCGAGAGCTGAAATCGTTCGCGGATCGCCAGCTCCTTGGGTCCCGGCTCCGCCCACCAGGTCCGCTCGAAGTCGATGATCGCCTTCTCTCGGTCGGAGAGTGCCATCCCAGGCAGCCTGCCCTCCCCGGAGGGGAGGGTCAAGCATCCCCCATCCGCGCGACACCCCTACGCTGTCCGCTACAAGCCCGAGTAGCTCACCCGGCCAGAGCACCCGCCTTGTAAGCGGGAGGTAGCGAGTTCGAGTCTCGCCTCGGGCTCTCCCAGGATGGTTGGCGTCAGACGGGTTGGCCGGGCGCCAACACGTTGTCCACAGCTGTTCGCACGTTTTCCCCAGGTCCCTGGGGAAAACGTGCGATGGGCTGGAACTACACGAGGAGGGCTTCGGCCTCTTCCTCGGCGGCGTCCCGCTCGGCCAGGTGGACCTCGAGCTTGCGCTTGATGCGCTGCAGGGCGTTGTCGATCGACTTCACGTGGCGGCCCAACTCCTCACCGATCTCCTGGTAGGAGCGGCCCTCCACGTAGAGGCGCAGGACGTCGACCTCGAGACCGGAGAGCAGCTGCCCCATCGAATCCCGCATGGCGCCCATGCGCTCGCCCGACACCACCTCGTCGGCCGGGTCGGCCACGTTGTGGTCGTCGAGGAGACGCTCGACGCTGCGCTCGCTGGGATCGTCGGTGCCACGCACGCCCGAGATCGACACGTACTGGTTGAGCGGCTGGTGCTTCTGGCGGGTCGCCGTCTTGATGGCGGTGATGATCTGGCGGGTGATGCACAGCTCGGCGAAGGCCCGGAACGATGCCTGGCGGTCGTCGCGGAAGTCGCGCACGGCCTTGTACAGGCCGATCATCCCCTCCTGCTCGATGTCGTCGAAGTCAGCGCCGACGAGGAAATAGCCACGGGCCTTGGACCGGACGAAGCGCCGGTACCGCTCGAGGATGGCGTCGAGGGCTTCAACGTCGCCGAGGCGGTAACGGGCGACGAGTGCGTCGTCACTCAGTTCGGCGGAAGAGTCCAGGCAGAGCGGCATTCCTACTCCTGTGGCTGCGTCGGCGGGGTGCGGATTGGCTCGGTGGTGGTGTGTTCTCGGAGGGTCCCAAGGACTAGTCCGTTGTAACCATCTTGACCACGGAGTGTCAATGGTCAGTCTGCGCCATACCAATGACTAGTGCTTAGCCATATTGGCTAAAGAACAGTCGTGAAAATCGCCATAAAAGCCGCGAAGTATGGCTTCAGTGTGACGAAATGGTCAGCGGCGGCGACTCACCTCGAACACCGCAAGGCTGCCAGCTGCCGCCACGTTGAGTGACGGAATTGACCCTTTCAGCGGTATCCGGGCGAGGACGTCGCAGCGCTGCCGCACGAGCCTGGACAGACCAGCCCCCTCGGCCCCGACGACGAGCAACACGGGCTCGGTGGCCACCTCGAGCTCGAACAGGCTCTGGTCGCCCTGCTCGTCGAGGCCGACCACCCAGATGCCCAGGTCACGGGCCCGTGCCAGGGCAGCCGGGAGCCCCGACACGACCGCCAGAGGCACGTGCTCGACGGCCCCGGCGGCCGCCTTGGTCACCGAGGGCGTCACGTGGGCGGTCCGGTGCCGGGGCAGGACGGCGCCCGTGACCCCTGCGCCCTCGGCACTGCGGAGCAGCGCCCCGAGGTTCTGGGGGTCGGTCACACCGTCGAAGCCGAGCAGGAAGGGCGGCCGCCCGCCCTTCGGCCGGCACAGGGCGTCGAAGTCGTGCTCGGGCAGCGCCTTGGCGTGGGCCAGCACGCCCTGGGGACCATCGGTCCGGGCTTCGGCCTCGAGAGCCCGGCGGCCGACGTAGCGGACCGGGACCCGCGCCCGTTTCGCCAGCTCGTTGATCTCGCGCAGCACCGGAGCGGGGTCGAGACCCTCGGCGACCCACACGTCGCGGACCGGCCGCGTGCGCGCCGTGAGCAGCTCCCGCACCGCCTGGCGGCCCTCGACCTGCTCGCCGCCGATCGAGCGCGGCTTCGACGCCGACTTGGCGGGCCGCTTCAGCTCTCGACGAGGGCGACCGCCCAGCAGGCCACCCCCTCCCCACGGCCCAACGCACCCAGCTGCTCGGCGGTCGTGGCCTTGACGCTGACCTGCGCACCGACCGCCGCCGTCAGCCGCTCCTGCATCGCCGCCCGGTGCGGGGCCAGGCGCGGCTGCTCGGCGACGACCGTGCAGTCGACGTTCACCGGCCGCCACCCGGCGGCGGACGCCAGCTCGACGACACGGCGCAGCAGCGCCAGGCTGTCGGCCCCCTCCCATGCCGGGTCGGCATCGGGGAAGTGCTCGCCGAGGTCGCCCAGCCCCGCCGCGCCCAGAAGGGCGTCGCCCACGGCATGAGCCACGACGTCGGCGTCGCTGTGGCCTGCGAGACCCCGCTCCCCGTGGAGTTCGACGCCGCCGAGCATCAACCGACGGCCCGGTTCGTCGCTGAATGCGTGGACGTCGAAGCCCATGCCCACGCGCACCGCCATGTGCGTGACGCTAGGCGAGTGTCTCGATCAGGGCCCGGGCGACGAGGAGGTCGTGCTGGCTGGTGATCTTGGCGTTGGCGTCCTCGCCGGGCACGACGACGACCCGGCCCCCGATCGCTTCGACCAGCGCGGCGTCGTCGGTGCCATCGGCCCCGGTCTCGTGCGCCTTGCGCAGGGCGGCCGCCGCGAAGGCCTGCGGCGTCTGCACCGCGACTAGGCGATCACGGTCGAGGGTCTCGGCGACGGCGCCGTCGTCGACGACTTTGACGGTGTCGGCCACCTTCACAGCCGGGACGGCCCCGTCGGCGCCGTTGCGGACGGCGTCGACCACCTGCTGGAACAGGGCGACCGATGCAAGGGGACGGGCGGCGTCGTGGACGACCACCACCTCAGCTTCGTGGGGGACGGCCGCCAACCCGGCGCGCACCGACCCCGCCCTGGTCTCGGCACCGGCGACGACGGCGTCCACGCCGAGCTCGGACTCGCCGGCGCGTTCCGGTGGCACGACCAGGACGACGCCTTCGGCGATCGCACGGGCGCGCTCGAGCGCCCAGTCGAGGACCCGACGATCGCCCAGCATCTCGTACTGCTTCTGGGTACCGAACCGGACGCCGGACCCGGCGGCGACGACGACGACCCAGACAGACATGTAGGCCGAGTTTCTAGCCTGTAGGGGCGACCTCGCCGTCAGCGGGTGCCGTCGGGTCGAGCGTCGCAAATAGCATCCGCCCCACAGAGGTCTGCACGTTCGACGTCACTCGCGGGGAGATCTCCTGGCCGACGAGCTGGGCGGCCCCGCTGACAACCACCATCGTGCCGTCATCGAGGAAGCCGACACCCTGACCGGGCTCCTTGCCGGGGCGGCTCACGGTGAACCGCACCACCTCGCCGGGCACATGGACAGGCCGCATGCTCTCGGCCAGCCGGTTCAGGTTCAGCACCGAGACGCCCTGCAGCTCGGCGACCCGCTGCAGGTTGAAGTCGGTGGTGAGCAGACCGACGTCGAGCCGCCGGGCGAGCGCCACCAGCTTGGCGTCTACCTCTTCGAACTCTGGCACCTCGTCGTCGAGAACGTGCAGGCTCACGCGTGGATCGCCCTGCAGGCTGTCGAGGATCTCGAGCCCCCGACGGCCACGGCGACGACGGGTGGGTTCGGCCGCGTCCGCGATCCCCTGGAGCTCGTCGAGCACGAAGCGGGGTACGAGAAGCGCGCCTCGCAGGAAGCCGGCCGTGGTGATCGAAAGGAGCCGGCCGTCTATCGCCGCACTGCTGTCGACCAGCAGGGCGTCGGGCGCCACGTTGCCGCCGTAGCGTGAGGCGCGGACGAGCGGCCGCGTCGACAGGCCGGCCATCGCCAGCAGCTCCTCGCTCTTGCGGGCGCCAATGCGGAAACCCTCGTACAGGCCGATCCACACGAGAAGCCCAAGCACTGGCCATCCGGACAGACCGGGCATGAGCACGACCGCGGGGATGCCGAGGAGCAGCGACAGACCACCCAGCAGGGCGCCGCCGAACCCGCCGCCGAGCAGCTGAGCGGGTGGCGTTCGTTCGACGGTGGCCTCGACCCGGCCCATCCCCCGCCGGAGCAAGCGGGCGACGACGCCGCCGACGACGTAGCCGAACAAGGCGCCCAGCACGGCGCCGACCACGATCCAGGGGCTGCCGTCTGCCGTCGACGAGCGCGCGATGCCATAGCCGGCACCGGTAGCCAGCAGGACAATCAGCAGCCTGGCGATCTCAACGAACATTGGGCGCGCAAATCCCTCCGTGAGGAGTATCGGCACGCCTTGGGACGCCCTGAATAAGCCGGACGCCCTACTTCACTACGGCAATGCGTCGTCGAGCTTCGCCTCGGCCTCTTCCTCGGTGACGCCGATGGCGAAGGTGAGCTCGGAGACGAGGATCTGGCGGGCCTTGGTGAGCATCCGCTTCTCGCCCGCCGACAGGCCCTTGTCCTTGTCCCGGATCGACAGGTTCCGGACGACCTCGGCGACCTGGTAGATGTCGCCCGACTTCAGCTTCTCGACGTGGTTCTTGAAGCGCCGCGACCAGTTGGTGGGCATCCGAGCCTCCTTCTTGCGAAGGACGGCGAAGACCTCCTCGACCTCCTCGTCGTTGATGACCTCCCGCAGGCCGACTTCCTCGGTGTTGTCGGCCGGGACCATCAGCGTGAGGTCGCCGTATGCCAGCTTGAGGACGAGGTATTCACGGTTCTCGCCGAAGGCGTTGCGCTTCTCCCGGCGCTCGATAATCGCTGCGCCGTGATGCGGATACACGACCTTGTCTCCGACGTCGAAAGACATACCTCTCCCAGGAATGAGACTGCGGGGGGACTCTTCCAGAGTGCCAGGAAACCACTCTTAGGACAACTTGGTTCTGGGGTTTCGCCAGCTATCGTCGGCCGCGTGGTGGACGCCGCGTTGCTCGCAAGCACGCCGTTTTTTGCGGGCCTTGATGTCGAGGCGGTCGAGGCGGTCGCCGGAGAGTGCGCCCGGCGGGACCTGAAGCGCAACGACGTGCTTTTTCGTGAGGGCGACGAGGCCAACGAGCTGTTCATCGTCGAACGCGGACGAGTGGCGATCGCCAATCGTTCCGAGGACGGCCGTGAGTCGCTGGTCGCCCTCATGGAGGGGGGCGACCTTTTCGGGGAGATGGGTCTGTTCGACGGGATCCGATCCGCTGACGCCCGGGCCCTCGAGACCTCGACGGTGGTCATCGTGCCGTACGGGCCTCTCCGCGAGGCCCTCGACCGACAGCCGAAGGCCCTGTGGAGCGTCGTCGAGCTGCTGGCCCGGCGCATCCGCGCCGTCGACGAAGCGTTGGCCGACACCGTGTTCCTCGACGTGCCCGGCCGCACGGCCAAGCGCCTGCTGGAGCTCGCCGGCGACGGCGATCAGTTCCAGCTGCCGGTCACCCAGGAGGAGCTGGCGTCGATGGTCGGCGCGTCGCGCGAGCGCGTGAACAAGGCCATCTCCCAGTTCGTCAGGCTCGGATGGCTCGAGCAGCAAGACCGCGTGTACCGAATCAAGGACCGCGAGCAACTCACGCGGCGAGCGCGCTAGCCGTTCTTTACGAGCGGAAGAAATCGAGGGCGCGCCGCCACGCGTCGGCGGCGTCGTCAGCCCGATGGGAAGGCCGCTCCGGTGCATGGGCGAAGCCGTGCTCGGCCTCGGGGTACAGGGCGGTCTCCACATTCGAGAGCCCGCGGAGTCGATCGATGTCTTCGGGCGGGGTGTACGGATCCTTGCCGCCGAGAACCGCCAGGGTGCGGCACGCCTCCGGCTTGGCGAGCATGTCGAGTGGATCCCTGCCCCGCACCCGCCACGCCTCGGGCGGCACGATCATTCCGTAGAAGGCGACGGCGCGATGGAAACGTCCCGTGCCGGCGGCGCGGAACGCCTGCATGCCGCCCATGCAGAAGCCGAGCACGCCGACCCGTTCGCATTCCGTCGCGTCTGCAGCCGCCTGAAGGTCGCCGAGCACTCGATCGAGATCGAACGATGCGTCCATCCGTTTCTCGAGCGGGAGGTCCTCCTGCCCCGGCCAAGGTTCGATGGCGCACGTCGTAAAGCCTTGCGATGCAAGACGCGCCGCGTGCTCGTCGAACAGCGGCCGCAGTCCCATGATGTCGGGGTGCAGCGCGATGCCGATGTTGTTGTTGTCGGCACGCGCCAACTCGGCGGCTGTGCCGGACGGCAGCGTGATGCGCACGGCGTGCGACGTTAGTGAAGCGAGTCGCGCGCGCCCGCAACGTCGGTCGCCAGCGCGTAGCGATAGAGGCCGAACGCCAGTGCCAGCGAGGCGGCGACAGCAGCGAGAACCAGACCCCACGCCAGTCCGCCGAAGCCTCCGAGAAGGTCGGACGAGTGCGCCGCGGGCAGGCTCCGCGCGCTTCGGCTGACCGATGCCGGCGTCGCCGCCGTAAACGTCAGACTCTCGACGGCGGGTGGCGAGCCGTTCGTCGCGGCTGTCGAGACGACCGCCGGCTGTGTCTCGCCGCCGACAGGGGTGGCGCCGGTGGTGTCGGGCGGAACCGGCAGCGTCTGCGACGCGTCGACCGTCGCCACTGTGCCGCCGACGGAGGCCGTCACCTTGGCTTGGGGGCCGAGCGTCAATTGCTGCAGTCCGCTGGTGAGCTGCTGCAGCGGTCCGGTCGAGAGCTTCTGGCCGAGCGCGGCGGCCGCCGCCTCAAGCGCGTTCTGATCGTCGCGGTAGCTGATCGTGAGCAGCGGTGCCGAGAACGACCCCTTGGCGCCCTCGGTGAGGACCGCAGGGGCGGTCAGCTTGATCTCCAAACCCAGGTTAGCGAGAGCGTTGTTGGCGGCCGTCGAGAGCGCGCCGATGTGCAGCCCATCACCGTTGATGGAGACGGGGACTCCGCCAATGCGGAGTCCGTCGATCACCGTGTTGCCGGCGCCGATCGCCTTCTCGCCGTCGGTCGAATCTTTGGCCGTGCTCTGCACGTGGTCGATCGCCACCAGTCCGCCCGCGAGACCGATGTTGAAGAGCTCGCTCGTCGCCTCGCTGGTTGCCGTGCCCCCGGTCGTGCTCGTGACGCTGCGGGACGTCACCGACCCGAGCGTGCCGAGACCGGGCGCGGCCAGCGAAGCAAAGCCGGCAACCGACTCGACCTTGTCCGCAGCGGCGTGGGACTTCATCGTGACGCCCGGCAATGGCGGCGTGGACGTGTACGAGTCGTCGGTCGGGCCACCCGGATAGAACGTCTCGGCCTTGACCGGGTCGTTGAGTGCACCGGCGTTGTCCTTCACTTGCTGGGGCAGCGGCGTGCATTCGGTCGGCACATTGGGCAGGGCGATAGGGAGCATCGACGTGCACAGCTGACCGAGCTGCTTCACCGCTGACCCGAAGTGCCCGGCCAAGTCACCGGGCCAGACCAGCGACGCCAGACCGTGGCCCAGGCCGCTCTCCAGCGAGGATGTCGTCTCCGGCACGGTGGCGTCGAAGACCGGATGGGCGGGTACGGGGAGAGCGTCGCTGTCGACGACCAGTTCGAGCACCGGCGCGTGGGCGGTGAGCTCGTAGCCGCCCAGGTCTGCCGACGCCCGGGCGCTGTGGGGCACCACTCCGACCGCCGCACCGAGCACGAGGGCGGCCGCAACCAGCCGACCTCTCCGTCCCAGCACGAAGTCCACCCTCACCGCGAAGCGGACACTGAGCAATGGCCCGGTCGAGCCATTCGCATGGCCTTTTCGGACTAGTTAGTCGTCCTCTTACGAGTAGCGATCGAGGATGGAGGTCTCTGCGAGGCGGGAGAGACCGTCCTTGATCGCTCTCGCGCGGGTACTGCCGACGCCTTCGACGTCGTCAAGGTCGTCGATCGTGGCGCGCATGATCTTCTGCAGGTTGCCGAAACGCTGCACGATGCGCTCGATGACGGTGTCGGGAAGGCGGGGGATCTTCGACAGGAGCCGATAGCCACGGGGCTGCAAGCTCATGTCAAGCTCACCGGCCTCGGCCGGTAGGTGCAGCACGCTCATCACCGACTTGAGGTCGAGCAGGTCCTCGGTGCTGAGGTCGGCCAGGGCCGTCATGGCGTGACCGAGCTGCCACGAGTCGTCGGCCTGCGAGTAGTCCTTGATCACGAGGCGCCGGTCGTCCTCGACACCGCCCATGAGCTCCTCGAGCTGGAGCAGGACGAGACGGCCGTCGGTTCCGAGCTCGACGATGTAGCCCTCGATCTCCTCGGCGATGCGGCGCACCATCTCGGCGCGCTGCAGCACGGTGGCGACATCGCGCACGGTCACCAGATCCTCGACTTCGAGGGCGCTCAACGAGCCCGACACCGTGTCGAGGCGGTTCTTGTAGCGCTCGAGCGTCTGCAGGGCCTGGTTGGCGCGGTTCAGCAGCCGCTGGATCGGTTCGAGCGGGTGCTTCAGGTCGCCGACATAGACGGCGATCATCGACATGTCCTCCGACACCGAGATCACCGGCACCGGGATCGAGCGGGCAACGCGCTCGGCGGTGCGATGGCGGGTGCCCGTCTCCGACGTCGGCACGTGCGGGTTCGGGACCAGGTGCACGTTGGCCCGGGCGATGCGGCTCGCATCGGACGCCAGGATGATGGCGCCGTCCATCTTGGCCAGCTCCGACAGACGTTGGGGTGTGAACTCGGCGTCAAGCAGGAAGCCGCCGCTGCAAATCGCGAGCACCTCGGGGCCGTCACCCACGACGATGAGCGCGCCCATGTTCGCCTGGAGGATTCGGTCCAGACCTTCACGCAGTGGCCGGCCGGGCGCCACGCCGGCCAGCGCCTCGGTCATGGCGACGCTTCGCCAGGGGGGCACGAAAGGATTCTACTTGGGCGCCGCCTTTGCGAGGCCGGTCACTCCGATGGCCTCGCCGATGGTGCGGACCTTCAAGAGCTCGATGCCCGGCACGGTGTCGGGCGTCGACGCCGGCACCAGCGCCCGCTTGAACCCGAGGCGTGCTGCCTCCTGCAACCGCCGACCGATCTGCGGGACCTGCCGCACTTCACCGGCCAGGCCCACTTCTCCGCAGACGATGAGGTCGTCGGGCACCGCCCGCCCGCGGTGGGTCGAGACCAAGGCAAGAGCAATCGGGAGGTCGATCGCCGGTTCGTTCACCCGCACGCCACCGACCGCGGACGCGTAGACGTGGGCGCCGTACAGGTTGACGCCGGCCCGCGCGTTGAGCACGGCGAGAAGCACCGACAGCCGCTTCGGATCCAGCCCCTGCGTGGAGCGCACCGCCATCACTTTCGCGTCGGCGTCGATCGCGGAAACGAGGCCCTGGATCTCGACGAGGAGCGCGCGTGCGCCTTCGAGCACGGGGGTCACGACGCAGCCGGGGACACCCCGCTGGCGGTCGGCGAGCAGAAGGGCGGCGGGATCGGCGACTGTCGACAGACCCGTCTCGCCCATCTCGAACAAGCCGATCTCGCCAGTGGCACCAAACCGGTGCTTCGCGGCGCGCAACAGGCGCAGGGCGTGATGGCGATCGCCGTCGAAGGACAACACCGTGTCAACGGCGTGCTCGAGTACGCGCGGGCCGGCGAGCGTGCCCTCCTTGGTGACGTGGCCGACGAGGACGGTGGCGATCGCCCGTTCCTTGGCGAGGCGCACGAGCCTGTTGGTGCACTCGGTCACCTGGGTGACCGAGCCCGGTGCCGCCGGCAGGTCGACGTCGGACAACGTCTGCACGGAGTCGACGGCCAACACGTCGGGCTCGAGCTCCTGCACGTGGGCGACCACGCCCTGGACCTCGGGGTCGGCCACCAGCCACAGGTTGGGCACGATCGCGTCCAGTCGCCCGGCCCTCATCCGCACCTGGGCCGCCGACTCCTCGCCGCACACGAGCAGGCAGCGAGCGCCGGTGCGCGCCAGTGAGGTCAGCGTCTGCAGCAGGAGGGTCGACTTTCCGATCCCGGGCTCGCCGCCGAGAAGGGTGACCGAGCCAGGTACCAACCCGCCGCCCAGGACGCGGTCGAGCTCGTCGATGTGCGTCGGCCGGTGCACGC